>JAIXZU010000082.1 GCA_027489415.1 Alphaproteobacteria bacterium | reverse complement strand
TGAGGCCGTGATGAAGATGATTCAGGGTGCCTGAGCGATGCGAAAACGCCCCTGTTGGGGCGTTTTTTGTTGTTATTGCTGTGGTTTTTGTATACTTTGCGGGTGGTTTTTGAACCCAGGAGAAACATCATGAGACATTCTGCGGAGCCGACGTCCGTTCACCTTGAAGCGCAGTTGGCTGAGCTGGATGCCCAGCCTGAGAAACTTGCCCATGAGATGTGCGAGATGAAGGACCTTGAGGCGTGGGAAGATCGCATCAATGATTTTCGGGATATTTTGGTGAGCCTGACCAGTTCGCTGGCATTGTCCGGCGGGATGGTGTCCCGCGCCATTCCTTTTTCTAGCGTGGCGGCCTTACGCGCCCTGCGTGGGGCTGACCAGTTGATGGGGCTTTGGCAGTACCAGCATAATGTGCTGGTGGTTGTGAAAGATGACCCGGAGGCAGGCCGCGTGAGGATGGAGATTTCCCGGCTGCCACTGAACGATTCCGAAATGTGGATTCTGAACCGTATGGGCGAGGACGTGCTGAAAAGCCAACCCATGCTATGAGAGGCGGCCCTGCGGGGCCGCTTTTTTTGTTGTTATTTGAGTGGTTTGTGTATACTTTGTGGGTGGTTATTTCAACCGTGGAGACACCGATGAACCTGTTACAGCATGAACCTGATTACAAGACGATGACTGCTGCCGAGTTGAAGGCGGTGGCGGATGAGGCCCGTGGCCGTGCCGAGGCGGCTGCCAAGGAGCTTCAACAGCGCAGCTATGAGGCTGACTGGGAAACCAGACTGGAAGCCTTTGGGATGCAGATTCTGGAGCTTGTTCAGGCCGAGCGGCGCAAGCCGGTGACTGAGCAGAAGACGGGCCTTGTAGCCCCGTTGAAGTCCTCCAGCGTGCTGGCCCTTTGGCAGACCGATGGCTATAAGGAGGTTATCCGCCTGTTGGAAGACAAGCTGAATGTTCAGATCCAGCTTGAGCAGATTCCCGGAAAAGGGCAGGGGCTTTGGGAGGATGAGCCCTATGTGGAGATGACCATTTTCCTGGTGAGCGGCAACCACCCGTTTGCCGCGCAGCGCAAGACTGTGGTTGCCCGTATTCTGGCTGACCTTGCGGCCAAGTGTGATTAGGATGACGCCCCTTTTGGGGCAGAGAAACGCCCCCGATGGGGGCGTTTTTTGTTGGGGAGGTTATTTGCGGGTGGGGAGGTACAGGAAGTACAAACCGAGGGCGAGCATGGGCAGGCTGAGGAGCTGGCCCTGCGTGATGCTGAGGATGCCCAGATTGTGCGTGATTTCCGGCGTGCGGAAGCATTCCACAAAGATACGCGCGAGGGCGTAGCCGCTGAGGAAAATACCGACCGGCTGCCAGCGCACCATGGTTTTACGCGTGGCGAGATAGATGAGGATGAAGAGCACGAGGCCTTCCAGAATGGCTTCGTACAGTTGCGAGGGGTGGCGGGCGAATTGGTCGTGCGGGTAGGGGAAGAGCATGGCCCATGGCAGCGTGGGGTCCGCCTGGCGGCCGACGAGTTCGGCATTCACGAAGTTAGCGATGCGCACGAGGAAGAGCCCGATGGGAACGGCGGGGGCGACGCGGTCCGCGAGGTCCACGACATTCACCTGATGTTTCCAGGCAAACCAGCACATGGCGAGAATCACGCCGATGAGGCCGCCGTGGAAGCTCATGCCGCCTTGCCAGACTTTGAAGACATCCAGCGGGTATTCCAGATAATGGCCGAGATTGTAAAAGAGCACGTAGCCCAAGCGGCCGCCCAAGATGACGCCGAGAATGGCGGTGGTGAGGAGGGACTCCAAGCGGTCCGGCGTGATGCCGGTGGCGGGGTGCTTGCGCGCCGTGTGCTTGGCATAAGCCAGACACAACAGGAAGGATGCGACATAGGACAAACCGTACCAGTGGATGGCTACCGGGCCGATTTGGAAGGCCACGGGGTCGATATTCGGGAAAATCAGCATGGGCGGAAGATACCAGAAATTAGAGGTTAGAGGTTAGATTTTTGCAGCTTGTGATGCGGTTTTGGCTGATTTTATGTGCTGAGATGAAAAATTGCGGCGGATAGGCGTTGACAGGGGGGCGGGAGTCTTCTAAACAAGCGACGTCCTGTGGACCAATAGCTCAGTTGGTTAGAGCACTGTGTTGATAACGCAGGGGTCGTAAGTTCGAGTCTTACTTGGTCCACCATTCTTTATTTATTCCTCATATTGTCGCGGACTCAAACGGTCATCCGAAACATTTTGGCGCGGCTTATGTACGCTCGTAAACTGCGGGACGGCAAAAAGAAACCTGAGACTGTTTGAAGCCTCGCGCTGGCGGTGGGCTGAGAGACTCGCTGCGCTCGTGGTTGAGTTTGTGGCGGGTGGGCAACTTAAGGTTTTGTTTTCTTGTGGGTGTTTGGGGTGGGGTGTCAGCTTTGCTGCGTGGCTGTGGTATAAGGGGCTATGAAAATCCTCTCATATGCTTCTTTTATTGTCGTGATGTTGTCCGGTAGCCAGTTGGTGCAGGCGCAGGAGCGGGCTGCGGCCGGTTCCCTTGAAAACCAGATGACGTGGACCAGCCTTTCCAACATGGCCAAGGCGGCTGAAGCCAAGGCTGATGCCGTGAACTCCCGCGTTGATGCGGTGGTGGTGTGCGGTAAGAAGGGCATGGTGTACGCCCCCGATGCGCCGCTGGCCGATGCGGCCGGATGTTTGACCGTGATGCCTGCCGTGCCGACGTGTGCGGCTGGACAGTCCCTGACATTCAACGGGACGGCCTTCAGCTGTGTGACTGCTGTTGCTTTGCCCACCTGTGGCGTTGGGCAGGCGATTGGTTCTAATGGTTCTGCGCTAAGCTGCTTGCCCGCGCCTGCACCGCTGACGGCTTACAACCGCGGCGCCAAGATTACCAAGCCATTGGTACAGAGTGGATTTACGGCTAACACGGGGAGTACGTCGCAAATTCGTAAATTCCCGATTCCGTTCAAGGCCGGAACCTTCCCGACCGTGGTGCTGAACCGGAACTACATTGTGGGCGGCGATGATAGTGACAACTGGGCCTGTAACATTACCCACATTGGTTTTGGTGTGTGCGGTGACGCTGATGCGTGGAAAGGCAAGGGCGGTATTGAAGACAAGAACATTGACACCGTGCAGGGGCACAAGTGGATTGCCGTGGGTGAGGCGCAGTAGCTTACCGAGCCACGTGCAGCGGAGCGCTTGATTCGTGAACCTGTGGTTGCGGTTGCTGGGGTATTTGCTGGTGGTGCTAGGGCGCAAGCCTATGGCGCCGCTGGAGGCGTGTGAGACGTGGTTTAGGTGCTGGCCGACTGACCTTGATGTGTTTCGGCACATGAACAACGGCAAATACCTGACGATTATGGACCTTGGGCGCTTGGACCTGATGGTGCGCACCGGCCTGTGGCGCCTGATGCAGGCTAGCCAGTGGTTTGTGGTGGTGGAGGCGCAGACGATTAAGTATAAGAAATCCCTCGTGCTGTTTGACCGGTTCAAGGTGGTGACGCGGATTATCGGGTGGAATGAGAAGTCGTTTTTTATAGAGCAGGCCTTCTGGCGGCGTGACGTGATGGTGGCTGAAGCGGTTGTGAAGGGGCGTGTTTTACGGAAAAGCCGTGGGACGGTACCGGTGCGCGAGGTGCTGGAGCACTTTGGGATTCAGGGCGAGGCGCCCGAGTTGCCGGAGGGAGTGGTGGCTTGGGAACGGACGCTGGTGAGTTAGCCGTACTGTGTTAGAGTGATGGCAATTATTCAACAAAGGGGTGCGGGGATGCTTAAGGTTTTGGGATTGGTGATGACGGTGGCTGTGGCCTTGCCGGTGTGGGCTGAGGACAAAGCTGCGCCGGTGATGACGAAGAAGGGGATGGATGCCTCCCACTTAACGCCGCAGCAAAAGTTTGTGGCGCTGCATGACGGCACGGAGCCGCCATTCCAGAACGCGTATTGGGACAACCATCGTGAAGGGATTTATGTGGATGCGGTTTCCGGTGTGCCGCTGTTTTCCTCCACCGACAAGTTTGACAGCGGGACCGGCTGGCCGAGTTTCACCAAGCCGATTAACGAGGATATTGTAAGCCTGTTTGAAGATGACAGTGCGGGGATGACGCGGAAAGAGGTGAGGTCCGAGAAGGCTGGAACCCACCTTGGCCACCTGTTCGATGATGGGCCGAAGGAAAGTGGTGGGCAGCGGTTTTGCATTAATTCGTCCGCGCTGAAGTTTATTCCGCGTGAGGAGATGAAAGCCAAGGGGTACGGGGAGTGGTTGCGGTTGTTTGAGGGTAAGAAGGGGGGGGTAATAAACCCTAACTAGAGAATCTGTGGTTTGACTTGTAATTGTTTATTAGTGGTGTAATTTATAATAATCAACAATTAAGGAGTAGATTTATGGAAATTGCAAACGCGAAAATTCTTTGGAATGAACATGGTCCGATCCGTGTAGTATCCCAAGATGCAAAAGAAACTGCTGCAGATATGGCTCTTATGAATTCATACGGGGCGTGCAATGCCGAATGGAATGAGACTGACGATAATGGTCGGATGCTTCTGCTCCTTCGTTTATTTGTCCAAATTACTATTAGCTATGGTGTATCTCCAGACGAAGTTCATAAAGCTTTTTTGAGTATCGATGAGTATAACAATATGTTTTCATATATGAATTAGAAAACTTTAAAAGGCGCTTAAGCGCCTTTTGAGGTAAGTTTGAACGCGGAGATTGTTTGATAGGTTTTCTGCGAAGTCGTTGTGTGCTAGTATCCGAACAACGGATTTGATAAGAAAAGAAGCCACCTGATGGTGGTTTTTTTTGATAATCGGCTCGTCTAGGTGGTGAATTGGTCGTAGGCGCGGAGAGTGTCCGCGGCGTACATCAGGGCCGGGCCGCCGCCCATGTAGACGCACATGGCCATGACTTCGGCGACTTCCTGACGCGTGGCGCCGAGGTCCTTCAGGGCCTTGACGTGGAAGCCGATGCAGCCGTCGCACCGTTGGGTGACGCCGATGGCGAGGGCGATGAGTTCCTTGGTTTTTTTGTCCAGCGCGCCGTCCGCTGTGGCCGATTTGGCGAGGGCGGTGAAGGCTTGCATCGGTTCCGGTGTCGCGGTGCGGAGTTCCGCCATGTATTGCGCAATGTCCCGCGTGATGTCCTTGTAGTCCTTCGGCATGGTTTTTTCCTTTGCTTGATTTATGTTTTTATCATATCATGAAAATATGAATTGTAAAGAGGGGCAGATATGAACGACTTTGAGGTGAAGGCCGGACAGGCGGCGGCCTTTTTAAAAGGCTTGGCGAGTGCGCACCGGCTGCTGATTTTGTGCCAGCTGGCACAGGGCGAGCGCAGTGTGGGCGAGCTGATTGAGGCGACGGGGCTGGCGCAGACGTCGATGTCCCAGCATTTAAACAAGTTGAAGGCCGAGGGGATTGTGAGCTTCCGGCGTGACCACCGCACCCTGTATTACAGCATTTGCCACCCTGCGGCGCAGGACGTGATGCAAGTGCTTTATGAGACTTTCTGTAACCCTAAGAAGGAGATGACCCATGGCAAGTAACCAGATTAGCCCTGAACAAGCTCACGCATGGCTGCAAAGTGGGGAAGCGCAGCTGATTGATGTGCGCGAGGCCGAGGAATTCCGTGCGGGGCATATTGCTTATGCGGCGTCGGTTCCGTTAGCGCAGTTGGTGGCGACGGTGGACGGTATGGGGCTGGGGCAGGGGCGTAAGATTATTTTTCAGTGCCAGAAAGGCAGCCGAGGAGGACAGGCGTGTGCAACGATGGCAGCGCGGGCTGGCGGAGCCGAGGTTTACAACATTGCTGGTGGGCTTGAGGCGTGGCGGGCGGCGGGATTGCCGGTGGTGGGCGGTAAGGCTGCGAGTGTGAGTATCTTCCGGCAGGTGCAGATGATTGTGGGGGGCATGGTGGCGGCTTTGGTGGTGCTGGGGTTTGCCGGTATGACGGTGGCATTTGCCTTGGCGGGACTGATGGGGTTGGCGCTGGCGGTAGCGGGAGCGACTGGCTGGTGCGGGTTGGCGCTGCTGCTGAACCGGATGCCTTGGAACCGGTAGATTTCTTGTAGTTGTTGTGTAGGTGCTGCCGTGGTAGGGAAGGGGCATAGAGGAGACCCAAGGTATGGCGGCTATTGAGCATTTTGATGTGGTGGTGATTGGTGCCGGTGGGGCCGGCATGATGTGTGCCATGGAAGCCGGTAAGCGCGGGCGCGGCGTGCTGCTGCTTGACCATG
>JAIXZU010000115.1 GCA_027489415.1 Alphaproteobacteria bacterium | reverse complement strand
TTAATGTGTTGCGAGTGTAACTCTGATGAAAGGTAAGGCGAGTAAGTTACTCTTTATTACCATCATTAAATGGGCGGGCACTTGAACGATATCGTGCTGGTCCGCCCGTGCTACTGCGTCCGAGTGTATTGCCGTATATGCAACCTGACTTAGTGGCATAAATTTGCTGGACGCGTTGCGCGAATTCACCCCGTGTGACTGTTAGATCATTAAGTCTTTCAATCTGAGTTTCTATTTCGGGAATCATAACTTCTTTCACAACACGTGCAAGGCGGGCGTTGAGCTCCGGACTTATAACTGGATCAGAGGATACTGTTGAATCAGCACTTGTTGATGTTTCAGTCTTTTGGACAACACTTTCAGTTAACAATCGAGTGTAGACTTGTTTAAGTTGCTGATTAAGGTAACGATATACATCTCTTGTTGCTGTCAAAGCTACATCATTTCCTGCCATCGCGTAGTAGGCATATCGGTCTTCTGGCATACATTGATTTTGTAATGATGCCATAATGTTGGGGTCAAACATTGGAATTTGTTGATTGGCTGTGCAGCCTAGGCTAGCCCAACTGAGCGACTTAAGTGCCTTTATTTGCTCCTCTGATGCATCAGTTAGGCCAAGTTTCTCCAGCGGTTTGTCATAATCGTCTGCTTCAAGAATTAGGGGAGTAATAGTTACAGCTCCACTTTTACGGTCACTTAGACGACTCGTTAATTTGCGCGCATACTCTTTAAGGGGCGTGGTTAGATCCGGATCCTTGCAATTCAAGTAGTTTAATTGAAAATCCCTTACCGAGAGATCCGGCACCAACTTCTCATTAACTGGGTATCCCATAAGTACGGTGCTGCTTGCTCCTCCTGCTGACCCAAGCCTTTGATAAGTTGCGTTACTCAGACTTAATGTTGCTTCACTTGCTGCAAGTTTTTGGGTTGAACCATCCACGTTATTTTTGGTTAATTGCTGGTTAAGGTCGATTACGTGTCTGGCAATGACAATTTCATCCATTATGAACCGCATTGTATCAAAATACCGAGACATGGTTAGGAGAGGTGGGTTTACCTTATATCCATTAGAATCAGTGCAACCCAAAGAACTATCTAAACATAGGCGAACTTGAGGAATTAGCAGTGTCTGCCAGCAGCCCTGGGTGTCGGTATCTGTTCCGTTTACGGGGCATAGAAGTGGAGTTAGTGCATTTGTTACGTTTTCCACCATACGTACTTGATTTGCGAACTGTGTGTTCATATCCTTGCGCATTGTCGCGGCTGCAGTATCACTCACGTATTGGTTTGAACATATTTCCCACGCTTGGGCGTATGCCATTGACGATAAAAGTGGTTCTTTAGGAGCTGTATCACCCGTCATGAGTGCCGTAATTTTAGTTTTACGATCCGGAGTGAGCTTGGTAACACAAGCGTCGAGATACTGTTTTTTTGCGTCTTGCTTTAAAGAATCCAGATTACAGCCCTGCTGAAAGCTTTGGTAGCGTTGATTACCGAAGTTATTCAGTTGATCAAATAAAGCAGCCGTTTGGGGCATGGAATAGTTCATGACCAACATTTGGCGTGAGAGAAGAGAATCTACATCCTGCTGAAATTTTGCGAACGTTTCTGGCATGTTATAGAGGCCACTGGTATATTCACCTTGACCTACCCCACCACATCCCAAAAGATTTGAATTATCAGCCGGTACACTGGCTTTTTCTTTACTGACTGCAGTGGTCTCAGCCATGCCTGGGACAACGTTTATCTGGCCACTTGGAAGGGCTCCGTTATTGGGCGAGGTGTAAAGGTCTGTCGGAATTGTATCATAGGCACCCTGAGAGGGATTGTCCGCATGAGTTTGATTTGTAACAACAAGCATGGCCATAGCCATGGTTAGGGGAATGAAAGTCAGGCTGCGGATGTGCATGGTAGAAAGATTATGGGGGGCAAATGGCTGATTTTCAAGGGTGGGGGCGGTTATTTGGGGGCAGGTGTGGGATTTTTCACGAGGGCGACGCGGAGTGCGGTGTGGACGGCGTCGACTTTTTCAAGAAGTTGTTCCAGTTCAATGGTTTGACGGTGGGTTAAGTTGAGACTACGGAGTGATGTGTGAGTCTTTTCAAGCTGATGGATGGCACTGGCGAGACGCTCCTGTACGGCGTAGAAGGCTTTGATTTCCTTCAGGTAATTCGCCATAGTGGCGGCGTCGCCGTGTTGCATCAGGGCTTGGGCTTCGATCTCGCGCTTGTAGCTGTCAAGTTGTTGACGAAGCTCATGAATCTGGTTGGTTTGACTGGCGATGGTGGCCTCCCGCTGGCGGGCCCAAGTTTCGCTGTCCCTCAGGGCGGTTTCGAGGGCTTCCTGCCTTTTTTTCAAGGCGTTAGCAAGGGTTGGCGAGAGGGCGCCGGGCGGTGCGACCAGCTGTAAACCAGCGGCCCCCTGCGGTGCGGCAGCGGGATAAGCCCCGATAGGAGCCACATTCGATTGCCCACCGGTGGAAAGTGTATGGTAAGTAGCGGGTGAGCTGGTGAGCAGTGACGGCGAGGGTGCCAAGGCGGCAATCTGGTTTTCTGCAGCGGCGGCGTAGAGCTCGTTGAACTGGGGGCCCCTGCCCCAACCAGCGCCGTACTGACGGATGAAGTCGGCCATTTCGTCCTGGGCGGATGTTGGGAGGTCCACCGCCGAGGAGGCGTTGGTGATCTGGATCAGGCCGTCTTCGTACAGCTGGCGCAGGCGCGGCGTGGCCTTCTCCTTCACCTTGGCATAGACGATGACGTTGGGGCGGCTGGTGCCGAGGGCGGTGGCGATGGCGCCTTGGGTGAGCCCGAGTTCGGAGAGGGCGCCGATGGCAAAATAGAGTTCGAGTTTGTCCAGCGGGCGAACACGAGAGTTGAGAACCACGCGCAGTTGCTTGAGACTGGTTGCGGATGGTGACTGGCGTACCTGACAGAGTATGCGGCTGGCGCCGAGGGCGCGGGCGGCGGCGATGCGGCGTTCGCCGTCAATCACTTCCCCCTGCGGGGTAATGAGAATGGGTGGCCAGGTTTCCACCGGATGGGCGGCGATTTGCTTGATGTGGGCCATGTCCTCCGGTGCCTGGGTAGGATGCGGGCGGAAGACTATGCCTAGGCCGGTGAGGGTGGGAAGTTCGCGCCATTCCATGCCGACGAGGGGGAACTGGTCTTCTTCCACCGCCGTTAGCTGGGCGGGCAAAGCCGGACCTTGATCGGCAGTTTCCGGTGAGGCTTGATCCTCCGTTTCCAGTTGTGCGATGGGGGCTTGCGGCTTGGGCAGTTTGAGGAGCATGTCGCGGAGGTCCGGATATTCCGGCCCGAACAGGGTGGCGATTTCCGTGGCGCGTGGCAGAGGCGCGTTCCGCATGGATTCTTCCAGCAGGCGTTGGGCGCGTTTGGGCTGGAGGCCGAGTTTCTTGAAGTCGTAGACCACGGACTTGAGGTCCCCGTCCAGAAGGCGCTGGATATAGAAGGCGTCCATCAGTTCGTTCAGAATCTGGCTGGCGCGGGAGTCCGTCACGCCGAAGTGGTAGGCGATTTCCTCAAAACTGCTGACGCCACCGACTTTGACGTGCATGAGGGCGGCGCGGCGCTTGTCGTCCCGCTCCGCGGCGATGAGGTCGTTCAGTTTCTTCTCAATGAAGCTGTCCTGCGCGATTTTCAGCAGCAGATTGGTTTGGCGCGAGCGCTGCGAGGCGGCGACTTCGCCGCGCAGCGACTCCTGCATCGTGGTTTCCTGATCAAGGTGTTGCACCAGCAGGGGCGGATTTTTGCGGAATTCGGCGCGGTCGGCGTCCGACATGTCCGAGAGGTGGGCTTGGCGGGCCTGGTATTCGGGGTCCCGGTTGCGTTGTTCCAATGCCTTCCCTTCGAGGCGGTTGCCGAAGAAGGTGTTGAACTGCACGGAGACGGTGGTGCCATCCGCCTTGGTGTAATGGGGATTGAAATCCCGCAGGCAGGTGAGGAGGACTTCGTAGGCTTCCTGATTGAGGTCTTCGGCGTCCAGGTGGAAATGGCGGGCGAGGGCGTAAATGGCCTGACGGCGCGAGTGCAGGTACTTGACCGCATTGCTGCGGGCCAGCTGGTAGCCTTCGTCCGCGGCTTTGAGATCCTCCGCTGCGGCCAGTACCTTGTTGGCGCTGGCGGCCTTGACGGCGACGAGACGAGCCGGTTGGGGCTTTGCTTCCGCTGCAGGCGATGCTTTGGCCACGACCTTGGGTGTGGCTTTGGCAGTGGTTTTGGCGGATGCGGCGGGCTTGCCCTTGGTGGCTTTGGTCATGCGAAAGTGGCCTTCTGGCTTGTTATTGAGCCCACTGTGGCATGGATTGAGGGAAATGTCAGTTTTGTGGCGCGAAAAAACTGACAGGGTGTGGCGGATTGGTGTTAGCGAGGAGATGAGGTTGTTTCGCCCCATCTTTTCCGCCCTCAGCGAGGGTTACGCGGCTTTGCGGGCCTGCTGTTTCAGGGATTGCTGGAGCTCCGCCACAAAGGGGGTGGCTTCCGGTGTGTGGCGCGTGAAGAGCAAATTGCCCTGCGAGCGGGTGATGGCGAGGTAGAACAGCCGGCGTTCGTGGTCGGCGTCCGTTCCCAGTAGCGGCGTACCGCGCGACGGCCAGTTACCCACGCTAGCATAGGGCATGATGACCGTGCTAAACTGCTGGTTACGCACTTCCCGCACCGGTGCCACGGTGATGGGGGATGACATGTCCGGCAGGGTTTCGGTACGGACGCGGGGGAGGACTTCGGTGAGTTTGCCGGAGAGGCCGAGGAGCATGTCAGTTGCCAGCAAGGCGGCGGGGTGCTCGGACTCCGGCAGGTGGGGGAGGAGTTCGGCGACCAGAGCCTTGAAGACGCTGCGCGGGTTCATGGTTTCCGGTGCGCCGGACGTGGCCGCGCGCAGCAACTGGCTGGCACTGCGCAGGGCGCGGCGCAGCTGCTGGACCGCGGCGACCGTGGTGGGCGATTCCTGCGGCATGGGTGGCAGGGGATAGCCTTGGGCGGCCCAGCTGGAGGCGTCCAGCCCCGACTGGAACAGATAGGCGGTGGTGGTGGGTGGCACGCTGAAGCCGAGCATGACGAGATGGAGGTGGCCGTTGTTGGCTTGATTGAGCATCAGATACAACAGTGACAGGACGATCTGGGGTGTCGGTTCTTCCCAGATTAGCCGCGCGAAGCTGGCAGGATTGAGGTTGTGTTTGCGCAGCGCATGGGTAAGACAGGCGGCTTCAAAGTGCGTGCGCGTGATGAGACCGACGCTTTGGCCGCGGCGGGCGTGTTCGGCACAGGTTTCCGCCAAAAAGGCGTGTTCGGCCGGCGCGTTCGGGAAGACTTCCGCACGCAGCGTGGCGGGTTGGGGATTGACGCTTTCGAGCCCTTTGGAAATGCGGTGTTTTAACTGACGCGCGACCTTGCCGACAGCTGGGGCGAGGCTTTGCGGAATGCGGTAGGTTTCGGTGAGGTTAAAGCGTGTGATTTCCGGCCAGTTTTCGGTGGCGGTGATGGCGGCTTCGCCTTGGGCGCCGTCCGGTCCGAAGGCGGTGAGGTCGTCATCAGCAGTGAGCTTTAACGTGACGCCGCTGGCGATGTGCATCTGGAGCCAGATGAGCTGGAGTTCGGTGGCGTCCTGGAGGTTGTCCAGCAAGAGGTAGGAGACTGGGAGCGGGGGGACGGAGCCATCCCGCATGCCGAGGACGTGGCGGCGGATGATGTCGTGGCGGTCGGCAAGGCCGAGTTCTTCAAGGCGAGCTTGATAAGCTTGGACGAGGGTGAAGTAGCGGTCGGCCTCCGGCAGTTTTTTGGCGCGGGCCTTGGCGGCACGGATGATGTGCTCGGCGTCTTCCAGGGTGCCCGGGAACGACTGCGCGGGGATGAGGCCGCGCAGGATTTCCCGAACCTGGTTATTACTGGCAAAGCTGAAGCTGTGGCCTGCGGTGTGCAGTTGCTGGATGGCGAGGTCACGCACCGTTCCGGTAGCGAGCTGCGGCCAGATGGCCTGCTGCGAGGGTGTGGCAAGGCTTTTGAGGTACTGGTGGCTGCGGAAAGCGAAGGTGACCAGTGCGACTTTGTGGCCAGCGCGGGCGAGAGCTTCGGCCTGCGCGAGTAAGACCGTGGTTTTACCCGTGCCCGGGCCGCCCACGACCAAGCTGCTGCCTGTGTAGGAGAGCACCTGCTGCTGGGTGGGGGACCATTTCATCAGCCGGCGCTGACCCTGTGAATACGCAGGTACATGGCGTAGACGTTACGGATATAGCGATTGGCGTACACGCTGGTACCGCTATGGTAACGGCCGACGGAGCCCCACCAGTCCCGTGTCTGGCGGTGTTCCAGCAGGTAGGAAACGGCGTAACGTAGGTTGTTGGTGGGTTCGAGGGCTTCGCGGACATTGCTGAAGCGGTGGCCGTGGACGCGCCAGTTGATCTGCATCATGCCGACATCCACGTTGCGGTAGCCTTGGGCAAAGAGGCGGTCTAGGTACGCCATGGTTTCATTGGCATTGTTAAAGCGGCGTGAGAAGGCGAGGCCTTCGAGCGTGACAGGGCCTGCGGCCATGCTGCCGAGGGCGGTGGCGGTTTGGAGGCCGTTAGCTTTGGAGAGAGTTATGCCGGGGCCACGCACGTTAAAGCGGACGAAACCAAGAGAGCGGAAGCGGGTGAAGGCGGCCATGGCTTCGGTTTTGTTGGCATAGGTTTTAACGCCTGTGGCGTTGATGCAGAGTGTGTAGGGCC
>JAIXZU010000086.1 GCA_027489415.1 Alphaproteobacteria bacterium | reverse complement strand
GTGGCGGCGGACATCATGATGATGACGACGACGATCACCCTGGTGGTGGTGGCGGCGGGCATCATGACGATGACGACGATCACCCTGGCGGTGGCGGCGGCGGTGGACATCATGATGATGACGACGATCATCCTGGCGGTGGCGGCGGCGGGCATCATGACGACGACGACGACGATCACCCTGGCGGTGGTGGCGGCGGGCACCATGACGATGACGACGACGATCATCCTGGTGGTGGCGGCGGCGGGCATCATGACGACGACGATCACCCTGGCGGTGGCGGCGGTGGCGGGCATCATGACGATGACGACGACGATCACGGCTGCAAGGGCAAGGGCTGCGGTGGCGGGGAAGACCCTGGCCCGGTAGACCCGGAACCGGAAACCCCGGAACCGCCGGCACCGACGCCGACCCCGACGCCGACGCCTGAGCCGACTACCAAGGTGACCTTCGGTGGCGGTGGCGGCGGTAACGCCGTTTCCACGACCAAGTGCACCGGCGAGAAGCTGCTGCGCTACGGCCTGTGGTTCTGGGAATGCCACAAGCTTCCCCACCACGAACTGAACTGATGACGAACAGGCCCGGTGGATATTCCACCGGGCCTGCTTTTTGTAACTTTTTATAAGACAAACGCCGCTGGAGATTCCAGCGGCGTTTTTGAGTCAGGATAAGGGCCTAGGACTCGGCGGAGCGGCGCATACGCTTGCGGGCGTTGGCGTCCAGACCCTTTTTACGCAGGCGGATGTTGGAAGGGGTGACTTCCACGAGCTCGTCCTCCTCGATGTAGGTCAGGCCGTATTCGAGAGTGATGTTGCGCGGCGGGGTGAGCTTGAGGGCGTCGTCCTTACCGGCGGCACGGATGTTGGTGAGCTTTTTGGCGTGGGTCGGGTTCACTTCGAGGTCGTCCGTGCGGCTGTTTTCGCCGACGATCATGCCGTCGTAGCATTCCACACCGTTGCCGATGAAGAGCGTGCCGCGGGCTTCGAGTTCGTTGAGGATATAAGCCGTTGCCGTACCCTGCGCCATGCTGACCAGCACACCGTTGCGGCGGCCGGCGGGGTTACTTTTCACGGGGCCATATTCCTTGAACTGGCGGGTAAGGATACCGGTACCGCGCGTGTCGGTGAGGAATTCGGAGCGGTAGCCGATCATCCCGCGGCTGGGGCCGACGAAGATGAGGCGCTGCTTGCCGTGGTGGTCCGACTTCATGTCCACCATTTCGGCGCGGCGGAGGCCCATTTTTTCCATAACGGCGCCGGAGTATTCTTCGTCCACGTCCACAATAATGTCTTCATAGGGCTCCAGCTTCACGCCGTTTTCTTCCTTGAAGATGATTTCCGGACGGGAAATGGAGAGCTCGAAGCCTTCGCGACGCATGGTTTCGATCAGAACGCCCAAGTGGAGTTCCCCACGGCCCATGACGCGGAAGCTTTCCGCCGTGGAGCCTTGGGAGACGATGAGACCGACGTTGGTTTCGGCTTCCGCGAACAAGCGGTTGCCGATTTCGCGGGAGGTGAGGCGCTTGCCTTCCTTGCCGGCGAGGGGGGAGTCGTTGACGCCGAAGGTCATCATCATCGTCGGTGGGTCGATTTCCACGGCGGGGAGTGCCTTGGTGACGGAGGGGTCGCAGATCGTGTGCGAGACGTAGGCGTTAGCCAGACCGGCGATGGCGATGATGTCCCCCGCTTTGGCTTCGTCCGCCGGAACCTTTTTCAGGCCGTTGAAGGAGAAGATCTGGACGACTTTTCCTTTGTCGATATCGTTGCCGTGGGGGTCAATCGCCTTGATTTGCTGGTTCTTCTTAACCGTACCGCTGTAAACGCGGCCGGTGACGATACGGCCCACGAATTCGTTACGCTCCACCATGCTGACGAGCATTTGGAAGGGAGCGGCTTCGTCGGCTTCCGGGCCCGGGACGTGCTTCATGACGAGGTCCAGGAGTTGGAAGCAGTTGTCGGTGGGCTTTTTGTAGTCGTCGGAGACCCAGCCATCCCGGCCTACGGCGTAGAGGATGGGGAAGTCGAGCTGTTCGTCGGTGGCGCCGAGGGAGTCGAAGAGGTCGAAGGTTTCGTTCACCACTTCTTCGGGGCGGGCATCGGAGCGGTCGATCTTGTTAATGACCAGAATCGGTTTCAGGCCCAGTTGCAGGGCTTTGCCGAGGACGAATTTGGTTTGGGGCATGGGGCCTTCGGAGGAGTCCACCAGCAGGACGCAGCCGTCCACCATGCCGAGAATACGTTCGACTTCGCCGCCGAAGTCCGCGTGTCCGGGAGTGTCCACCACGTTGATGCGGTGGCCTTGATAGACGATGGAGGTGGTTTTGGCGAGAATGGTGATACCGCGCTCACGCTCGATGTCGTTGCTGTCCATGGCGCGGTCCGCGACCTTTTCATTGACCGCGAAGGTGCCGGTCTGCTTGAGGAGCGCGTCTACGAGTGTGGTTTTGCCATGGTCCACGTGGGCGATGATGGCGATGTTGCGGATGTCGTTACGACGGGGGGTGGTGCTACTTTGGGTCATGGCCTCCTTGTAGTTGCAAAGACGACAAATTACCACCCCCTTTAGACACTTAAATGAGAGATAATGTGAAAAATATGCAGCTTGGGGTTGTAATTGGTAAGGTTATCGTCCATATGCTGCCTAGCACTTCAAGAACCTTATGTAAGTTTTGGTTCAGGCGCCCTAACGCAGCCATCGGTCTTCCCTTCACTATTTGGGAGTCGGCCGGAGCGCCGCACCAGATAAATATATAAGGTACATTGATCATGGCTGATGCCAGCTTTCACGATTTTCCCCTCCACCCCGCGTTGCAAAAAGCGATTACGGATACAGGTTTCACCAGCCCCACGCCCATTCAGGCCCAGACCATTCCCGGCATTTTAGAGGGCCGCGACGTGATGGCGTGCGCGCCGACCGGTACCGGCAAGACCGCTGCGTTTGTGCTGCCCGCCCTGCACAAGATTTTGAGCAACCCCAGCCAAGTTAAGGGCCACGGCCCCCGCGTGCTGGTACTGACCCCGACCCGCGAGCTGGCCGAACAGATTGTGGCCACCGTGCGTACTTTCACGACCCATGCGCGCATCAGCTCCGGCCTCATCATCGGTGGTGTGAGCTACCAGCCGCAATTCAAGCTGCTGAACAACCCGCTTGACCTGCTGGTGGCCACCCCCGGCCGTTTGATTGACCACCTGCGCGAGCGCAAGATTGACTTCCGCCGCGTGGAAATGCTGGTGTTGGACGAAGCCGACCGTATGCTGGACATGGGCTTTTTGAAGCCGGTTGAGACGATTATTGCCGCTTTGGACAAAAAGCCGCAGACCCTGCTGTTCAGCGCCACATTTGAACAAATGGTGGAAAAAGTTGCCCAGCGCGTGTTGGACAACCCCGTGCGCGCCCAGCTTGCTGCTGCCCGCGGTGACAGCCACAAGTCCATCACCCACAAAGCCTTCATGGCCGACAACACCGCCCACAAGCAAAGCCTGCTGCAAAAGCTGCTGCGCGAGAAGGATGTGGCGCAGGCGATCATCTTCACCGCCACCAAGCGCAACGCCGACCGTTTGGCTGAACAGCTTGAGGACAGCGGGTTCTCCGTTGCCGCCCTGCACGGCGACATGAAGCAGAATGCGCGCAAGCGTACGCTGCAAGGCCTGCACAACGGCAGCCTGCAAGTGCTGGTAGCCACCGATGTGGCAGCCCGCGGCCTGGATGTGAAAAACCTGAGCCATGTCTTCAACTACGACCTGCCCAACCTGCCCGATGACTTTACGCACCGCATTGGCCGGACCGGCCGTGGTGGTGCCGTTGGGATTGCCATCAGCCTTGTTTCCCCGCCCGACCTGCCGGTGCTGAAGGATATTGAAAAGCGCCTTGGTAAGAACTTCGCGTTTGAGAGCTACCCCGGGTTGGAGCCGATCCACTCCGAAGCTGATTTCCGGAAGATCATCCCGACCGAGGCGCCTCCGGGTCGTCCGGTTCAAAAGGGCCGTGGCGGCCGCCCCGGTGGCAACTTCGCTGGCAACCGCGCACCCGGTGAGCGCAGCAGCGGGGGGTATTCATCCCGCGGCAACGGTGAAGGGCGCAGCGAGCGTTCCACCGGCAACAGCTACGGCCCGAAGCGCGAAGGCGGCTTTGGCGGCAAGCGTGAGGGCGGCTTTGGTGGTAAGCGCGAAGGTGGTTTCGGCGGTAAGAGCGGCGGACCGCGCCGTGAAGCCGCGAGCCGCCCGCAGCGCCGCACTTACGGGGACTAAAGCCCAGTGTATGAAAGCCGCCTGAGGGCGGCTTTTTTGGCGGGGTGTGTCAGGTCGCGCCTGAAGTAGCCGTGCGGTGCAACATGGGGCTGCTGTTTTGCAGTGCGGAACCGGAAACAGTTTGGCAAAGCTGCGATTTTTGGAAATTCAGGCTGAAATTGGTGCGGTGCGGTATGACAAAGATGCTTAAGACCTTTGTTTTTGTGTGTTTTTTGAGTTGGATTTTGTCAGGGAAGTGACCCATTCTGGAAGTGCAGGGACGCATAAAGAGCCTGAGGACCCTTACCGATGACACGCAGCGCAAGAATACCCGCCAAAACCACCGCCCGACCGCGCGGTGATGAGGGACGAGCCCCCCTCCCCCCGATTTTAAGTGAAGAGCCGTTTGAAAGCCTGCCCAAAGATATGGTGCTGGATAGCCGTACTTTCGGACGCTACATGCGGATGGTGGAAATGTTGGGGCGGCGGACGGGCATTAAAGTGAATGTGGCTGATACGGGCCGAGCGCTGGAAGACGGCGATATTTACCTGTTCAACCACTTTACCCGGTTTGAGACTGTTGTGGCGCCTTATATCCTGTTCCGGGAAACCGACAAGCTTTCGCGCAGTGTGGCCTATGCGGGGTTGTTTTCCATTCACGATACGATGAGCAAGGTGCTGCTGCAGAGTGGTGGGGTGCCGAACAACATGAAGCGGTTGCTGCCGTTTCTGGCTGAAGAGATTTTACGCGGGCGCAAGGTGATTATCTTCCCTGAAGGTGGCCTTGTGAAAGACAAGAGTGTTGTGGATGCCAACGGCAACCTGAAAATGTGGAGTGGGGTGGCTGAAAAAGTGCGGAAACCCCACCGGGGTGCGGCGGTGCTGGCGTTGATGCTGGATTTGACCAAACGGAAGATTCGCGCCCAGTTTGAGGCGGATAACCAGCCGGCGCTGGGTGAATGGTGTGCGAAACTCAACCTGAGCCTTGATAACCTGCGTGCCGCCGTGAGCAAGCCGACCCTGATTGTGCCTGCGAATATTACCTTCTACCCGATGCGCACGAACCCGAATGTGCTGGTGCGCAGCATGGAGCGGATTCTGGGTACCCCCCATGCCAGCACCCGCGACGAACTGACGATTGAAGGCAACCTGCTGCTGCGACCCACTGACATGGACGTGCGCTTTGGCGAGCCGATTCAGGCCATGAAAGGTGTTAAACGCTACCAGACTGCGGTGATTGACCATGCGCTGGCGGCAACGCGGACGATTGATGAGGTCTTTGCGCTGAAAGAAGCGACCAGCAAGCTGATTGACGGGTATGTGAGCCGGTTCATTTTGAAACAGGTGGATGCCATCCGGGAAGAGTATTCCCGCCGGATTTACCTTGGGACGACGATTAACATCAACCACGTCGTGGCCATGCTGGTACGCGTTTTGACTGAGCAGGGACGTTGGGAATTGCCGAAGCAGGACTTCCATAACGTGCTGTATGTAGCTTTAAAGCGCCTGCAGCACCGCGAGGATGTGAACCTGCACACGACCCTGACACGACCGGAGCATTACGCCACCCTGCTGAAGGGCAAGGCACGGGGCTTTGTAGGGTTTTTAGAGGCGTGCGAGAGGTCCCGGCTCATTAAACCCGCAAAAGACGTTTATAAGTTCTCCCGTCGATTGTATGACATTCAGGACCTGCAGGATATCCGGCTGGAAAACCCGTTACAGGTGGCGGCGAATGAGGCTGAGCCGATTAAGGCGGTGCGGGAAGTGGTCTCTGCCGTGTTGGCGATGGTGGAGAAGATTTCCGCCCGTGAGATTGCCGAACTGCGCTTTGACGATATGGTACGGATGCATGCCGGACAACGCTACCGCTTCGGTAAGAAAGCCCCTGAGACTTTGATTGGTGCTGACAATGCCCATACCGGACGCCCCTACCTGCTATTGCCAGAACTTGAGGGTAAGCGGACGCAGAGAGTGGGTGTTGTTCTGGTGCATGGATTTGCGACTTCCCCCACCGAGCTGCGCGCTTATGCCGACCACTTGAGAGAACAGGGAAACATTGTGTTGGGTGTACGCCTGCCCGGCCATGGCACCAGCACGCTGGACCTTGAAAGCCGCAGCCGGAATGAATGGCTGGGGGCGGTACGCGATGCCTATGAGATTGTGGCTGCCATGGCTGATGAAGTGGTGATTATCGGCTTTTCCACCGGTGGGGCGCTGAGCCTGCTGCTGGCCCAGGAATACCTGCCCAAACTAGTGCGGGTAGCCAGTGTGGCCGCGCCGCTGGTGGTGGCGGACAGCAAAATGCACCTCCTGCCGCTGGTGATGGGTGTGCGGGCGATTATCCGCCACATACCCGGATTACAGGATGCCCTGCGGTTTTATGATTACGACCGCGACCGTGCGCCGACGGTTTACCACCGTGTGCCTGTTTCGGCGCTGAACGAGCTCCGCCTGCTGATTGGCGAGATGCAACAGGCGCTGCCACGGGTGAGTGTGCCGGCGCTGGTCCTTCATGGATTGCTGGACCGTACGGTGAAGCCTGAAAGTGCCAGCCGGATTTACACCCTGCTTGGCAGCCAGACCAAAACCCTGCGTTGGATTGCGGGCGGGCCCCATGGGTTGGTGTCCCTCAATTTCGGGGCGACATGGGAGATTCTTGATGCCTTTGTGGCCGGACGCGAGGTGACAGGAAACACTGGCAGCGAAGACCATAAGATACTGGCCGAGCCTTTCGGGGGGAAGAAGAACGCGGCCAAACGCAAAACTTTAGGACAGATCATAAGAAAGTACGCCTGAGATGAAACATGCCGTTATCGTGGGTTATGCACGCACCGCCTTTACCCCGGCCCACAAGGGCGCGTTGGCCCAGACCCGTGCCGACGACATGGCTGCCGAGGTTGTGAAGGCACTGCTAAAAAAAACCAAAGTTAAGCCTGCTGAGATTGAGGATTTGATTGTCGGGTGCGCTTTCCCCGAGGGTGAACAGGGCTTTAACATTGCCCGATTGATTGGATTTTTAGCCGGATTGCCGTTGAGTGTAGGGGGCATGACGGTGAACCGGTTCTGTGGGTCTTCCATGCAGGCCGTGCACATTGCTGCCGGTGCGATTGCCACCGGGGCCGGTGAAGCCTTCATTTGTGCCGGTGTGGAGAGTATGAGCCGCGTGCCGATTGGCGGTTTCAACCCCCTGCCGAACCCTGATTTGTACAAGACATACCCTGAAGCCTACATGGGCATGGGCGAAACAGCCGAGAACGTGGCTAAAAAATACAAGATTGACCGTGCGGCCCAAGACGCTTTTGCCGTGAATAGCCAGCACAAGGCGGCAGAAGCCCATGCGATGGGACTGCTGAAAGATGAGATTGTGCCGCTTAAGACCAAGCACGGGATTGTGGATGTTGACGGCTGCCTGCGACCGACCTCCAAAGAAAGCCTTGCCGACCTGAAGCCGGCCTTTGACCAAAAAGGCAGTGTGACGGCTGGAACAAGTTCCCCCCTGACAGACGGGGCTGCTGCGGTGCTGGTGGTGAGTGAAGAGTTTGCGAAGAAGCATAAATTACCGATTCTGGCCCGTGTGCTGAGTTTTGCGGTGAGCGGCTGTGAGCCGGACTTGATGGGCATGGGGCCGGTTGAAGCAACCAATAAGGCTTTGAAACGTGCAGGGCTGAAGCTTAAGGACATTGATGTGATTGAGCTGAACGAGGCGTTTGCGGCGCAGAGCCTTGGTGTGATTCAAGCCCTGAAAGCCGATGTGAAGAAAATCAACCTTGATGGTGGGGCGATCGCGCTGGGGCACCCGCTGGGGGCTACTGGCGCCCGGATTGTGGGGAAAGCCGCGAGCCTGCTGGCCCGCACCAAGGGTAAATATGCGTTGGCAACCCAGTGTATTGGTGGTGGGCAGGGGATTGCGACGATTCTGGAGAGGGTTGAGGGGAGTAAATAACCATGGCACCGCTTAACAAGAACAAGGTTATTCATAAGGTTGCCGTTATTGGCGCAGGGGTGATGGGGGCCGGGATTGCGGCACAAGTTGCGAATGCGGGGATTCCCGTCCTGCTACTGGACGTGATGCCGGACGGTGCTAAAAATGTGATTGAGAAACTCAAGAAGAGCAACCCCGCGGCGCTGATGCACCCCAACAATGCGAAGTTGATTACGCCGGGGAGTTCGGTCACTGACCTAAAACTGGTGGCGGATTGTGACTGGATTATTGAGGCGGTGATTGAGAAGCTTGAGGTGAAGCAGGCACTTTATACCGCGCTGGCTAAAGTGAAGCGCAAGGATGCGGTGGTGAGCAGCAATACCTCGACCCTCCCCCTCGATGTGCTGATGGAGGATATGCCTGCGGACTTTAAGAAAAGCTTCCTGATTGCCCACTTCTTCAACCCGCCGCGGTACATGCGTTTGCTTGAGCTGGTGGTTGGCAAACATACTTCACTAGATGCGGCTGCCCGCGTGAGGCACTTTGCGGATGTGCAGCTTGGTAAGACGGTGGTGGATTGTGCTGACCGGCCCGGATTTATTGCCAACCGGATTGGGACGTATTGGCTACATGCTTCGGTAGTGCGGGCGTTACACCATGGTGTTGGCGTTGAGGCAGCTGATGCGCTTCTTGGAAAGCCCATGGGTGTGCCGAAGACCGGCGTTTTCGGGCTGATGGATTTAGTGGGGCTGGACCTCATGCCCCATGTGCTGAGCAGCCTGATGGGCGCCCTTCCCAAAGATGATGCGTTTGTGAAGTTGGGCCCCGCCCCTGCCCTGCTGGGTAAGCTGATTGCGGAAGGTTACACCGGACGTAAGGGCAAAGGGGGGTTCTATCGACTTGATGAGGCCAAGAACAAGCTGGTGCTGGATTTGGCGAGCGGGGAGTATCATCCTGCGCGGAAGGTGAAAGTTGAAGCGTTTCTCAAGGCCAAAAAAGGTGGACTGAGAGCGATGGTCAGCCATGATAGCAATGAGGGGCGTTATGCTTGGGATGTTATCCGTGGCACCCTGAGTTATGCGGCCAGCCTTGTGGGTGAAATTGCAGCGGACATTGCGACGATTGATGCCGCCATGCGCCTTGGCTACAACTGGAAATACGGCCCGATGGAGCTGATTGACAAGCTTGGGACGCAGTGGTTCGCAGACAAGCTGCGGGCTGAAGGCCGGCCTGTGCCGAAGATTGTGGAGCTGGCCAATGGACGCAAGCTTTACCGGGTTGTTGACGGGCGCCTGATGTTCCTGACCCTGAGTGGCGATTATGCCCCGCTGGTGCGGCCTGAGGGCGTGTTGCTGCTGGCGGATGTGAAGCGCGAGAAAGAGCGCCTATTCGGGAACATGAGTGCCAGTGTGTGGGACATTGGTGACCGCGTGGCCTGTGTGGAATTTCACTCCAAAATGAACAGTTTTAATCCGCTGGTGCTGCGGGTTATCCGGCGGGCTGTGAAGGAACTGCCGGGACGTGGGTATAAGGGACTTGTGCTTTACAATGAGGGGAGCAATTTCAGTGTCGGGGCGAATATCTTCATGCTGCTGGCGACTGGCAAGCTGCGCCTATGGCCGGTGATTGACTGGATTTTAAAAGACGGGCAACGCACGTTTGAGGCGATGAAATATGCGGAGTTTCCGATTGTGGCCGCGCCTGCGAATATGGCGCTGGGTGGTGGGTGTGAAGTGGTCCTCCACGCCCATGCGGTAGAGGCCCATGCCGAGCTTTATATGGGCTTGGTTGAGGCGGGAGTCGGGATTATTCCCGGTTGGGGCGGGTGCAAGGAGTTGCTGGGACGGGCCATTGCGGCCAGCAAGCAGGGTGGGCCGATGCCGCCGGTTATCAGGGCTTTTGAAACCATTGCGATGGCGAAGGTGAGTAAAAGTGCGGCTGAGGCGAAGGAATTGGGATTCCTGCGCGAGAGTGATGGGATTGTGATGAACCGTGACCGCTTGCTGGCCAATGCCAAAGCACGTGCGCTGCGGATGGCCAAGGGGTTTGAACCCCCTGCCCCGCACCGGTATGTGCTGCCGGGGGCAAGTGGTTTGGCGGCACTGCAGCTAGCCCTGCATGACTTTGCCAAGAAAGGCGTTGCCACACCCCATGACCTGGTGGTGGGTACCGCCCTTGCCCGCGCCCTGACTGGCGGCACTACGGACGTGACCGAGGAGCTTAGCGAAGCCGACATACTGAGGCTTGAACGCGAAGGTTTGGTGGGGCTGGCCAAGACGGCGGGTACACGTGCGCGGATTGCGCATATGTTGAAACATGGCAAACCGTTACGTAATTAATTATCAGGTAGATAAAAGAGGTAAAATCATGGAAACACTCGCACTTCTTGCAGGGACAGCTCTGGCAGGTATTTTAGGACTGGGGCCGGTGCGGAGGGCGGTCGTGATGCGGCCAGCCATGAAGCTGGCGGGCGGCATGCTACCGACAATCGGGGATACCGAGCGTGTGGCGCTTGAAGCCGGTACCGTATGGTGGGAAGGAGAGTTGTTTTCCGGTAAGCCCAACTGGAAGCGGTTGCTGAATTTTGACATTACCCCCCTGACCAAAGCTGAACAGGCCTTTGTTGACGGCCCGACAGAAGAGCTATGTGCCATGCTGGATGATAACCAGATTGCGCAAGACCGCGACCTGAGCCCGCAGGTGTGGAAGTTTATCAAGGATAAGAAATTCCTCGGCATGATCATTCCGGTTGAGCATGGCGGGCTGGGCTTTGGTGCGGCTGCACATAGTGCTGTCGTGACCAAAATTGCGAGCCGCAGCCTCGCGGCTGCCGTGACCGTGATGGTTCCTAACAGCCTTGGGCCCGGTGAACTGCTGATTCGTTACGGCACAGAAGCCCAGAAAAAACAATACTTAACGCGACTGGCTAAAGGCCTTGAAATCCCTTGCTTTGCTTTGACCGAGCCCCATGCCGGTAGCGATGCTGCGAACGGCCAGAGCTTTGGAGTGGTGGTTAAAAAGAAGATTAATGGCAAAGAAGTGTTGGGTATGAACCTGACCTTCAACAAGCGCTACATTACCCTTGCGCCAATTGCGACGGTTGTTGGTCTGGCGTTCCGCCTGTATGACCCGGATGGACTGCTGGGCGAGAAAAAACCTAACAATGGCGACCTTGGCATTACCTGTGCGTTGCTACCGCGCGATACCAAGGGCCTTGAAATTGGCGAACAGCACGACCCAATGGGCATACCGTTCAAAAACGGCCCGGTGCGGGGTAAAGAGGTGTTTGTGCCGATCGATACGATTATCGGTGGGGCTGCCCGTGCCGGACAGGGCTGGAAAATGTTGATGGAAGCCCTTGCTGCCGGACGCGGGATTTCTTTGCCAAGCCTGAGTGTGGGAGCCTCCCAACTGAGTGTGCGGGCGGCTGGCGCTTACAGCGGTGTGCGCGAACAATTCGGTATGACAATTGGTAAATTTGAAGGGGTACGTGAACGGTTGGCGCGCATTGCGATGAACACGCACATGATGAATGCGACCCGTGTTCTGACGTGTGGTGCGATTGACAGCGGCGAACACCCGAGCGTGGCCAGTGCGATTGCGAAGGCGTATATGACCGAGGGGATGCGGACGTCCATCAACGATGCGATGGATATTGTGGCGGGGGCGGCGATTTGCCGCGGGCCGCGCAATATGTTTGCGCGTGGCTACAACGGGATTCCGATTGGGATTACGGTTGAAGGTTCGAATATTCTAACCCGTAGCCTGATTGTGTTTGGCCAAGGTGCGATACGCTGCCACCCTTACCTGCAAGCTGAAGTTGACGCCCTTGGAGCGGGCGATGTGAAGGCTTTTGACAAGGCGCTTGCTGGGCATGTCATCCATATAGCCAGAAACGGCCTGAGGGCGTTTACAATGGCTCTCACGGGTGGGCTGGGGAGCTTCAGCCCGCACCGGAGCGTGAACCGCCATTTCCGGCGCATGAACCGCCTGAGTGCCGCGTTTGCCCTCATTGCCGACCTGGGGCTTATCACCCTTGGTGGGAACCTAAAACGCAAAGAATACCTGAGCGGCCGTTATGCCGATGCGCTGGCGTGGCAGTACATGGCCAGCGCCGTATTGAAACAGGCCCATGACCGCGGTTATCCCGCGGCTGAAAAACCCCTTACCGATATGGTGATGCGTAAGGCTGCTTATGAGATTGAGCAGGCCCTGATTGGCGTATTACGCAACCTGCCCAACCGCTTGGCGGCGGCTGCAGGCTGCCTGCTTGCCTTCCCGCTTGGTGCCCGTTACGAGCTGCCTGACGACCGGCTGACCGATAAAGTGGTGGACGGACTTCTGGACCCGACGAGCGGTATTCGCGAAAAACTGGCGGGTGATATTTACATTCCGCCCGCCAAAGAGGACGGGCTGGGGAAACTGGAGGCGACCCTTGCCAAAGCCCATGCGGCTGCCGGTGTGCGCAAGAAACTGACCCAGGCGCTGAAAGCCGGCGTTCTGAAAAAAGCACCGCCGGCCAAACTGGCTGAGGCGGGTGTGAAGGCGGCGGTGATCAGTGTCAACGAACACAAACTCCTTGCGGCGGCTGCACAGGCACAGGATGATTTTGTTCAGGTGGATTATTACAAGCCGGAGGTTTACAAGAAGCTTCGCTAGACCGTACTATTAAAAACAGCCCTTAGGGGCTGTTTTTATTCCACCATACGGTTACTGGACATGGGGCCTGATATGGCGGCGAGCATGGTGTCGTCCTCGGCGTGGTCCGACGGGGAGGCCATTCCGAGAAGTTCTGCCAACTTGGCGCGGCCACGGTTAATCCGGCTTTTCACAGTGCCTACGGCAACGTTGCAGATTTCGGCAGCTTCCTCATAACTAAAGCCACTGGCGCCGACGAGGAGTAGCACCTCGCGCTGGTCGTTCGGTAGTTTGGTCATCGCCTGGCGGAACCGGACAAAGTCCAGATGTTTCATTTGGTCGGGCATTGTGACCAGACGTTCGGCATAGGAGCCGTCAGCGTCCTCGACTTCGCGCTGACGTTTGCGGCACTCGGTATAGAACTGGTTGCGCAGAATGGTAAACAGCCAGGCCTTCAGGTGTGTATCGGGTCGGTAATTTTCCCGGTTTGCCCACGCCCTGACGAGGGTTTCCTGAACGAGATCGTCGGCGCGGTCTCCGTTGTAGGTCAATGACAAGGCAAACGCGCGAAGCGATGGCACTGCTGCCAGAAGCTCTTCCTTGAAATTAAAGGTTGGTGCGGGTGCCGCAGCCTGCACCGGCTGAGTCGCATCCGCGACTTTTGCTGAAAGGGCGACCATGACTACTTCCCTTTCTTTTCGGCTTGCTCGAGCTGGTCGAGCAGGCTGGCGAAGCGATCCGGCACGGGATCGGTCAGAAGGTTCTGGTAACTGACTTTCAGTAGGTTCCCGATATGTTTTTGGACTGCGGGGCTCAGGCCCATGGAGTCGGTATCAGGCTGAATTTGAGGTGAGGGCATGCCGTCGGCTCCTGTTTCATCGGATTTGAGGGAGCTCAGGGTAGATGGGGTTTCGGTACGCTTCATTCTTCACATTCTATACGTGATGGTATGCAGAGGGTAAACATCTTTATTTTTGTTGTTTGGGATGATTTTTATGGAACAATCCGCAGGCCAATCAATTATCATCAATTGCGCGACTCAATTATTAGTTATCCCATTAAAATTCATTGTATTTTTCATCATATTTCTCTTGCCAGAATGAGAATTCCCGTGACAAATGAGGGCCAGACCTACGTGTACGAACCTGTTTTCAAGAAAGGGAACCTCTTATTATGTCCATGGCCCAGCAAGTTGCCCAATTTGTACCTTACCTTCGACGCTACGCCCGCGCATTGTGCGGCACCCAACAGGCTGGTGATGCATATGTCAGTGCAACGCTTGAAGCGCTTGTTTCCGACCCAAGCCTGATGCAAACCCATGGAAATGTGAAGGTGGCACTCTACAGCGTATTCAGCCGTTACTGGAATTCCGTGACCGCCAATACTGAGAACAGCAGTGATATTCAGATGGACCCAAGCCAGGCCGTGCCGACACTGGAGATTATCACGCCATTACCGCGACAGGCTTTTCTGCTGACTTCCATGGAAGGCTTCAGCCAACAAGATGCTGCGGAAATTCTTGGGTTGCAGGTGCATGAGCTGCAGGAACTGGTGACAGCGGCAGGGCGTGAAATGGGTTCGCACATACAGACCGATGTGTTGATTATTGAAGATGAACCCCTGATTGCGATTGACCTAGAGAGCCTTGTTGAAAGCCTTGGACACTCGGTTACCGCAGTTGCGCGGACGCATACCGAGGCACTGACTGCTGTGAAAACACGTACCCCGGGACTGATTCTGGCAGATATTCAACTCGCTGACGGCAGCAGCGGACTTGATGCCGTTAACGATTTGCTGCAAAAGCTTGATGTTCCCGTCATTTTCATTACGGCTTACCCAGAACGGCTTTTGACCGGCGCACGCCCTGAACCAGCCTTTTTGCTGACCAAGCCTTACAACCCCGTAATGTTGTCCGCGATTATCAGCCAGGCGTTGTTCTTTGAGCAGACTGCTGGGACTAGCAGAGCTGCTTAATGATAAAACCATCAACAGCCCGTTCTTGCGGGCTGTTCTGTTTTTGACGTACTGAATAAAAATGTGTACACTCATGCAACACTGCGAAGGTATGATTGTTAGCCATTTGAGCCGGTTTAACCTTTTAACAGCACAACGGAGACTGAATTGATGACGATGAGTGATGTGCTGAACTGGATGTTTGATACAAGCCGGTATGTCTCCCGCGGTGACAGCATGGGATGGGACTCCCATATGCTGCCTTTGGATATCCTTTCTAATGCTACGAATGCATTGGGTTGTGCCTTGATTGCGCTTGGGTTTGTCTTATTTGCATGGCGCAGACGAGATTTTGGCTGGCATGTGAAGCTTATGGCCTACCTGATTGGTGCGCTGTTTGGTGTGCGTTGTTTGCAGAACGTTGTCTCGATCATTCTGGTATGGCAGCCGATTTATGGATTATTTACGATTATCAAGCTGAGTGCGGGTAGCCTCACGTTGATTGCTGCCATTATTTTATGGACGATGCGAAGCCGCTTTCTGAGGCTTCCCGCCCCTTCCCACCTCCGGGAGGTGGAAGGACGTTTACGCGATCTGAGTGCGAAAATCTCTTCATCCCATGCTGATATTGACCAACTTATTGAAGAACGCACATCCGAACTCCAGATGGTCCGTGAACGCTTTGAAAAAGCGTTACGGGGTGCGGGTATTTCCGTGTTCACACAGGACAAGAACCTACGCTACATATGGGCTTTTACGCCGGATAGCGGATCCACCGCCAATGCGATTGGCAAGACGGACTTTGAGATTATTCCCCCCAGCAGCTGTGGGCCGATTGTTGCGCTTAAGCAGCGGGCCGTAGCAAGTAAAAAGTCTGTTGAAGGGGAAGTAAGTATTACTGACCATGGCCGTGAGACTTGGTTTAGGATGCATATTGAACCGGTTCTTGATGATCATGGTGATGTAATAAGCCTCAATGGCATTGCGGTGGATATTTCTGACAGAAAAATGCTTGAAGACGAGCAGGTGAGGCTCAGCAGCGAGCTTGCTGCGAATCTGCAGTATTATAAATTGGCGATGGAAAGTTCCCATACAGTCGTCTTTACACTCGATAAAGACCTGAAATATGCGGCTGTCAGTCATGAGTTTCTGGGGCGTCCTCCTGAATATTACATTGGCAAGACCAATGCTGAGGTTCTGGAGCCAGAAAACTATGCGTTTATGAAACCCCTGAAAATTAAAGCACTTGAGAGTGGTGAACTGGTGCGCGGCGAAGTTAAAGCCAAGGTTGATGATAGCTTCCGATGGTATGATATCAGTATTGCCCCCTTGAAAAACCGTGCCGGACTTGTTGTTGGACTTACGGGGGCGGCGATTGATATTTCCGAGCGAAAAGGCTGGGAGCAACATCTTCGTTTGCTGATGCGAGAGCTGACCCACCGTTCCAAGAACCTGCTTGCGGTGATTCAAGCCATGGCCCGGCAGACTGCGCGCCATAGCGAAAATGTGCAGGAGTTTATTGAACGTTTCGGTGCCCGGCTGCATGCCCTTGCTGGAAGCCACGACCTGTTGGTGCAAGAAAGCTGGCAGCGAGCGAGTATTAGCGAGCTTATCAGCTCCCAGCTTGGGCATTATAGCGACCTTGTGGGAACGCAAATTATCGTTCATGGGCCGAAAGTCTATATGAACCCCGATGCCGCACAAAACCTTGGTATGGCCTTACATGAAATGGCCACGAATGCCGTGAAGTATGGTGCTTTGTCGGTACCGACGGGTCAGGTAAGTATCAATTGGGACTGGAAGGGGCGGAATGCTGACCGCGTCTTAAGGCTTACCTGGAAAGAAAAAGGCGGGCCCACCGTTACCCCGCCAACGAGCCGAGGATTTGGTAGCCAAGTGATTGAACGCAATTTGACGCGGGCCTTAGGTGCTGAGGTTAAGCTTGACTATGCTCCGCAAGGATTCAAAGCTGAGATGGATTTACCTGCGGCACTGACCGTGGATGAAGCTGAGGTATCCTCCAGTTAACAGCGGAACCAAACGACACATATTGAGTTAAGTGATTGAACAACAGGAAAGGATCATACCGTGATTAGTGGAATTTTTGGACTTCTCATATTTATTCTGGATATTTATGCGATTTTGCAGGTGCTTGGCTCCAGCGCAACCCCGCTTAAGAAAGCCTTATGGGTTATGGCTATTTTCTTCTTGCCCGTACTTGGACTGCTTGTTTGGTATGTTGCCGGGCCGAAGAAAACTCAGCCTATTGCCCTTTAAAGGCAGATACATGCAAAAAGCGCCTCACGGCGCTTTTTATTTATTTGGATTTACTGAATTTTTTCGCCGGTGTTTTCAACGTCCCGACCAAAACCAGACACGGTGTTACCACCGCCGATAATGGCCACGCCGGCAACAATGATAGCGAGTACTACGAGAACCATGGTTAGATCTTTCTATTGCATTGAGATTTCATTTATTGGGCTGCGCCTTCAAGGTGTTCACCACTTCTCTGAACATCCCTTCCTATGCCTGCAATCGTGTTACAGGCTGTTACCACGAAGGCTGTGGCGCAAAGAGAGAGGATAATGAGAGATTTCATGGCATTCGACTTTCATGAGTTTTGGATAACTTGCGTTCTCCAGATGGCGACCACATGGGCTTAATGATTAGCGGACCAGCTTGTTCCGCCTCGCTTGCTGATTCCTGCAATCCTTAGACCAAGGAACTCACTCAGGTTGTTCACGTTAATGATTGTGAGTTCAATAAGGAGATAGAATCATGACAACTTACTTGAAACTGATTGCTGTTTTGTTACCAGTCATGGCAGTGGCTGCCTGTGGTGATACACGAACTGACCGTGCCCTGAGTGGTGCTGGTATTGGCGCTGGCGCAGGTATGCTGGGTGCGGCTGCGACTGGTGGAAGCGGGGCGTCCGGCGCATTGCTGGGTGGCGCTGTTGGAGCGGCTGCCGGCGGACTGAGTGACAAAGATGACGTGAACCTTGGCAAACCATGGTGGCGTTAGACTTATGTACCATTAGCAAACGGGCCCAGGGAGGCCCGTTTTTTGCTTCGGAACAGGGATTGATTAGATGCTGATGTTGGCCTCCCCCCCGCCTGCACGGCTGGGAGCCTGTTGCATGGAGAGAATTGGTGTACGGCCACTGGTGAGGCAGTTGTTGAGGAAGTTCGCAATTTCCCGTGCTTCCGAGTAGGAGGCATAGGGTTGCAGCTTCAACGTGATTGCGCCAGTTGGTTTGGATTCGGCGCGGTTGTACCAGGGGTCGACAACCTTGATCCAGGGGCTGCCGTCTTCCCGTTCTTCAACTGTGAATCCGAAACCGAGTTGGTCCCATCCTAGGTAAGTCATTCTCCGTTCTCCTTTCCATTGGTGTGCGGTGACACACATTACGTAGGTAGGGGGGAGATATTTATAAAGGGGGGAGAGGCCGGAATTTCATAAAAGATATACAGTGGGTTAACAGTCTCTCGTATATGAGAGACTGTCTATTGCGAGGGGTGGTTAAATGGCGATTTTTCTCTCATATATGAGAGACTACCCTCGGGCGACGCATGAAGTAGGCGTGGAGGCGAAGGATGGCGAGGGCCCAGGCGACACCGATACACCAGCCGGCGAGGACATCGGTTGGCCAATGGACACCGAGATAGATGCGGCTGAGACCTATGGACATGGCAATTACGGCTGAGGTGATAAGTGTAAAGAGTTTGAGGGCTAGCGAGGGCTGGCTGCGGGAGAGTAAAGCGCCGAGCGTGAGGTACACGATGGCGGAGAGCATTGCGTGGGCGCTGGGGAAGCTGAGGGAATGGACTTCGACGAGATGGGCGACGAGGTCCGGACGCGGGCGGTCAAAGCCCGTTTTCAGGATATGATTGAGAGCCAGCCCACCGAGGCCGGAAAAGGCAATGAGGCCGGC
>JAIXZU010000104.1 GCA_027489415.1 Alphaproteobacteria bacterium | reverse complement strand
GATTTACGTGTGGGCCCGGTTTGAGCTGCGCTACGGGTTGGGGGCTGTATTGGCGCTGCTGCATGACGTGATTCTGACGATTGGGATTGCCTGCCTGATGGGAACCGAGATTACCTTGACGGTTCTGGCGGCGGTTTTGACGCTGATTGGATACAGCCTGAACGAGACTATCGTCATTTTTGACCGTGTGCGGGATAACCGCCGGAAATACCCGAACCAGCCGCTGCGGGAGGTGATTAACCTTTCCGTCAACCAGACGCTGGCGCGGACGATTATGACCGGAGGCAGTGTTTTCCTGGTGCTGTGGAGCCTGTTCTTCTTTGGCGGTGAGGCCGTGCACGACTTTTCCCGCGTGATGCTGATTGGTGTGGCGCTGGGGACGTATTCCAGTATTTTCGTTTCCAGCGCTGTTTTGCTGGCACTTGAGGAATGGTACCAGAAAATGGCACGCGAGAGGGCGGCTGAGCCAAACGCCTGATTTGAATAAACTTGGGGTGGTTTCGGCCGCCCCTAAGTTTTTTAGGGGTGTTTTATGGGTGGAATGGCGCTAGGATGTGCCACCAAGTTTTAACGAGTAAAGAAGAGAGACAGGACATGGTTGTTTACACCGCACGGACTGAGTTTAAGCCCACGGGCCTAGTTGGGATTTCCGACAAGCAGATTGACGAGCATTGGAAGCTTTACGAGGGTTATGTGACCCAAACCAACACCCTTATGAAGCAGCTGGCCGAGATGCGTGAGAAGGGTGAAGGCGCGACCCCGCTTTACCTTGACCGCAAGCGCCGCTTTGGCTTTGAAATGTGCGGCATGCTGGTACACGACTATTACTTTGCCAACCTGAAGGCCGGTGTGAGCGATGCCTCCGCCAAAGACTTCAAGAAGCTGGTTGCCGAGAAATACGGTAGCTTTGAGAACTGGCTGGCTGACTTTAAGGCCACCGGCACCACCCGTGGTGTGGGCCATGCGATTTGCTACATGGACCCGATTACCGGTGACGTGAACAACCACTTCATTGAACTGCACAATGACGGCCACATGCCGGGTTACCAAGTGCTGCTGAGCATGGACGTGTGGGAGCATGCCTTCCTTCTGGACTACGCCCCGACCGAGCGCGGCAAGTACATTGAGGCCTTCATGCAGAACATTCACTGGGATGTTGTGGAAGAGCGGACGCAAGCCTGCCTGAGTGGCAAGGCCAGCCCGCGTTTCAGCCTGTAAGACGCCTACATGGATAACCTGATAAACCACTGGTGGCTGATACCGGTGGTTTTTTTGACCGCGATTATCACTGCCGTGAGCGGGGCTGGAGGTGGTGTGCTGCTGCTTGGACTAATGGGGCTGGTGTTACCGGCGCCGGCGGTGATACCCCTGCATGGGGCGGTAATGAGCGTGCAGAACGCCTTTAGAGGGGGTTTATTGCTACGTTACGTGGACTGGCGGTTTGTTGGCATTGGTGCCTTCGGGAGCGTGATTGGGGCGCTGCTGGCAGGGCCCGTGGCGGTGAGCCTGCCTGAGACATGGATGCAAGGTTTGCTGGCGGTTGGTTTACTTTACCTTGTGTGGGCGCCGAAGCTTAAGAAGCCGCCGGAGTTTAAATGGATTAAGCCCGATGTGGGCGTGATGCTGATTGCTGTTGGGGTTTCGGCGATTTCCATGCTGATTGGCGCGGCGGGCGTGCTTTTTAGTGCCATACGCCGCCGTGGCGGGCGGGCGAAAGAAGGTGTGCTGGCCGACCAGAGCTGGCTGATGCTAGTGCAGCACGGGATGAAGCTCGTGGTTTTCGGGCTGGCGGGATTTGCCTTCGGGCCCTACCTGCCGCTGATTGTGAGTATGATGGCGATGGGGTTGCTGGGAACTTACGTGGGGGTGGTGTTGCTGAAGCGGATTGATACGGTGTGGTTTGACCGGATTTTCAAAGTGGTGGTGACGTTGCTGGCGCTGGTGATGCTGGGGAAGATTGTGCTGCGCTAGACATGCAAAAGTTGCTGAGTAAGCGGGCAGGGGCCTGAGATTACGACCAACTTAGGCTAGAGTAGGGCCAATAAGCAGAAGGTTTGCAGAATGACACGGTTGATTTGTTTCCTGTTGATGACATTGGTGGTGCAGGGCCATGCGCAAGAAAACGCGCGGAGTGTGCGTGAAGCCAGCCTGCAGGCGAGCCGCTACGAGCTGCTGCTGGGCAAACTGCAAAGCCAGAATGAAGACCTGATGGCCCAAGTGCGGGCCCTTCAGCGTGCCAACGATATGCTGGCCAAAGACGTGCAGGCCGCGAGTGCCAAGAGCCAAAACGTGGCCGACGAGATGCAGCGCCTGAAGAACACCCAGCTGCAAAACCTGAACGCGGCCCAGAAGCAGCTGGCGGAACAAATTACGACCACCACCAGCCGGACGCCCTGGGGCGATGCCCAGCGTGATTGCAGTGAGATTGGGGTTAAACACCAGCAGATAAAGGTGACGCTGAAGCCAGACGGCAGCCGGAGCGTGCGGTTTTTGTGCTTTGACGGCAAGCCGCTGATGCTGGGGAGCGAGATTTATCGGGTGGAAGAGTAACCGCTTCGCTGTAAGGCGTTGGTAGGCGATTTGCGGGTTAGGCCTTGTAATTGGTATACTTTTGACTAGATTTTTCTTATCCGCATTCTAGGGAGAAACACGTGGAGACAGAACTTTTGACGATTGCCTTGATGGCACTTGGTGCTGGCCTTCTGGTTACGTACTGGTTTCGTGCCAAGAGACTTCGCCGTGAGGCGGCGGAGCGGCGGCACCGGGAACTGATTGAGGTTCTCGATACTCAGCCGCTGTAAGATAACGGAAATGAAAGCCGGGGGAATTTCCCCCGGCTTTTTTAGGCGGCTTTTTTGGGTTTTTTGGCGGGTTTGGATTTGGTTTCGGCTTCCGGTTCGGCTTGCGGCTTCTGTTTGAGAAGGGGTGCGAGATATTGGCCGGTGTGGGAGGCTTTGACCTTGGCAATGGCTTCCGGCGTGCCTTCCGCGATGAGCTGGCCGCCGCCGGAGCCGCCTTCGGGGCCGATGTCGATGATCCAGTCCGCCGTTTTGATCACATCCAAATTGTGTTCGATGATGACCATGGTGTTGCCGGCGTCCACGAGGCGGTGGAGGACTTTGAGGAGGAGGTCGATATCCGCAAAGTGGAGGCCGGTGGTGGGTTCGTCCAGGATATACAGCGTGCGGCCGGTGGCGATTTTGGTGAGTTCCTTGCTGAGCTTGACGCGCTGGGCTTCCCCACCGGAGAGGGTGGTGGCGTTCTGGCCGAGTTTGATATAGCCGAGGCCGACGTCCGCCAGCGTTTTCAGTTGCTTGGCGAGGCGGGGGACGCCGCTGAAGAAGTCGTAGGCGTCGGAGACGGTCATGTCGAGGATGTCCGCAATCGATTTGCCTTTGAAGAGGACTTCGAGGGTTTCCCGGTTGAAGCGTTTGCCGTGGCAGACTTCGCAGGGGACGTAGACGTCCGGCAGGAAGTGCATTTCGACTTTGATAACGCCGTCGCCTTCACAGGCTTCGCAGCGGCCGCCCTTGACGTTGAAGCTGAAGCGGCCGGGGCCGTAGCCGCGGGCTTTGGCTTCGGGGAGGGCGGCGAACCAGTCGCGTATCGGGCCGTAAATTCCCGTATATGTGGCGGGGTTGGAGCGCGGGGTGCGGCCGATGGGGGATTGGTCGATGTTCACCAGTTTGTCGATGTGTTCGAGGCCGGTGATTTTGGCGTGTTTGGCGGGTTGCTCCTTACTGCCGTTGATACGGGCGGCGAGGGCGTGGTGGAGGGTGTCCATCACGAGCGTGGATTTGCCGGAGCCGGAGACGCCAGTGACGCAGGTGAGGACACCGACGGGGAAGGAGGCGGTGACGTTTTGAAGGTTGTTGCCGGTGGCGCCGTGGATGGTGATTTGGCGGGAGTCTGTCGGCCTCCGTTTGGTGGGGACTTTGATACTGCGTTTACCGGAGAGGTATTGGCCGGTGATGGAGCGCGGTTCGTTGAGGAGGTCCTCCACTTGGCCGTCGGCGATGACTTCCCCGCCTAGGACGCCAGCCATGGGGCCCATGTCCACGACGTAATCCGCCATGCGGATGGCGTCTTCGTCGTGTTCTACCACTAGCACGGTGTTGTCGAGGTCCCGTAGTTTGGTGAGGGTTTCGAGGAGGCGGGTGTTGTCCCGTTGGTGGAGGCCGAAGGAGGGTTCATCCAGCACATAAAGTACGCCGGTTAAGCCGCTGCCGATTTGGGAGGCGAGGCGGATGCGCTGGGCTTCGCCGCCGGAGAGAGTGCCTGCGGTGCGCTCCAGCGAGAGGTAGTTGAGGCCGACGTGGTTGAGGAAGCCGAGGCGGGCGTTGATTTCCCGCAGGATTGAGGTGGCGATTTGGGCGGCAGCGCCGGTGAGCGAGGTTTGGAGGTATTCCGTAAATTGGAGCGCGCTGTTGATGGACATGCGGGTGTATTCGTGGACGTTTTTACCACCGATGGTGACCGCCATGGCTGAGGGGTTAAGGCGGGCGCCGTTGCAGGCCTCGCAGGGTTTGGCGGCGCGGTAGCGGTTGAGGTCCTCCCGTGAATAGGGATTGGTGGATTCTTCCCAGCGGCGGAGGAGGATGTCGATGACGCCGTCGTAGGGTTTGCTTGTACTGAAGGTGGATTTGCCTCCTTCGAACTTGAATTCGATGCGTTCGGTGCCGCTGCCGTGCATGAGCATGTGGCGGACGGTTTCGGGGAGTTTGTGGTAGGGAGTGTCCAGACTAAAGCCGAAGTGGCGGGCGAGGGGTTTGAGGTAGTAGGAGCCGCCTTTGGAGAGCTGGTAGCCCTCACGGCCGACTTTCTCCCGCCATGGGTGGATGGCGCCTTGGTTAAGGGTGAGGGATTCGTCCGGCACTACGAGTTCCGGGCTGAAGAAGATGACTTCGCCGAGGCCGTCGCAGGTTTGGCAGGCACCGAAGGGGCTGTTGAAGCTGAAAAGGCGGGGCTCCAGTTGCGTGCTGTGGCCGCAGAGCGGGCAGGAGTGCTTTTCGGAGAAGAGTTTGCGGGCGTCCGGAGACTTACTGTCCATTTGGACGACTTCGGCGAGGCCTTCGGACATTTTGAGCGCGGTGGCTAAGGAATCTGCCAGACGTGTGGCGATGCCGGAGTCCGTGTTGTCCTTCAGGACGAGGCGGTCGATGACCAGTGAGATATCGTGCTTTTCATTCTTGGCGAGTTTGAGGGGCTCGGCGAGCTCTACCACGTTCCCGTTGATTTCCGCGCGGGTGTAGCCGAGGGCCTGCCAGTGCTGGCGCTCCTTGATATATTCCCCCTTACGGCCACGGACGACGGGGGCCATGACCATGAGTTTGGTGCCTGCGGGCCATGCGAGGACGTGGTCGACCATCTGTTGAATGGTTTGGGCGGTGATGGTGACGTCCGGATGGTTCGGGCAGTGGGCGGTGCCGGCGTTGGCGTAAAGGAGGCGGAG
>JAIXZU010000036.1 GCA_027489415.1 Alphaproteobacteria bacterium | reverse complement strand
CAAGCATCCGGAACAGCAAGCTGCTTTTCAAAGCGCCGATTACGACGCCGCAGGGTGGTGGTTACAAGAGTGTGAACGTGACGATGCGTAAGGCGTTCGGGCAGTTTGCCAACGTGCGCCCCGTGCGTACTTTTGACGGTTTTGTGCAAAGCAAGCACTCCCTTGTGGACATGGTGATTGTGCGTGAAAACGAAGAGAGCCTGTACGCCGGTATTGAGTACCGCCAGACCCGCGACACCTGCCACGCGGTGAAGTTGATTTCCCGCACCGGCACCGAGCTGATTGTGCGCTACGCCTTTGAATACGCCCGCGCCAACGGCCGCAAGAAGGTGACCTGCCTTGTGAAGGACAACATCATGAAGGTGACCGACGGGTTGTTTAACCAGGTGTTCAACCTGATTGGCAAGGAATACCCCGAGATTACCAAAGAGAGCATGATTGTTGATATTGGGATGGCGCGGATTGCCGATACGCCCGAGAAGTTCGACGTCGTAGTGACCGAGAACCTGTACGGCGACATTGTGAGTGACATTGCCTGCCAAGTGGCGGGGAGTGTGGGGCTGGCGGGGAGCATGAACATTGGTACCGCCTGCGCGATGTTTGAAGCCGTGCACGGGAGTGCGCCGGACATTGCCGGGAAGGGGATTGCCAACCCTTCCGGCCTGATGAACGCCGCCGTGCTGATGCTTTACCATATTGGCCAAAGCGAATGCGCGGCTAAGATTGGGAATGCCTTACTGTACACGCTGGAAAACGGTGAGCACACCAGTGACATTGCCAAGGACAAGAGCAAGGCGCTTACCACCATGCAGTTTGCCGAGGCTGTGGTACGCAACCTAGGGAAGGGGCCCAAGAGCCTGACGCCCTTTGCCAGTGGCAGCGGCAAGCCGGTGAAGCTTCCGCGTGCGGAGGATACGACCCAGAGCATCCGTACCAAGCGGTTGACCGGTGTTGACGTGTTTATTGACTTTGACAGCGACGATGTGGCCAGCCTTGGTGCCAAGCTGACCCAGTGCGGTACTTCCCGCTTGCCGCTGGAGTTTGTGAGCAGCCGCGGCATGGAGATGTTCAACCCCCAAAACCCCGAGCAGCGTGCCGAAGTGGCAGCCGTGACCGACCTGTGGGCCTGCCGCTTTACCGGCACTGAAGGCGAAGTGAAGAATGAGGACATCCGTGTCATTCTGAATAACCTTGAAGCGCTGGGGATGGATTGGGTGAAGGTAGAGAACCTTTATACGTTTGACCATGTGCCGGGGTTTGCTGCTAGGTCCGTGGAGTAACGCAGCCTGCGGCTGCCGGACTTTTAGATTGGGCGCTGCGGCGCCCTTTTTTGTGGAGCTGGGGATAAGTTGCGGGGGGAGGGGAGGGAGATTTGGCGGATTTTCGGTGAGTTGTTGAATTTGTGGCCCTAAAACCTTACGGGAAGCTTAAAGTGATGCATAAACGACATGATATGCATAGGGATTCCGCACCATTGTGCATCATCATGAGTTGCAAGCGGAACACTGGGGCCTTATAACTAGTTGCAACGGTACGGCATTAAACACAAGAACTTGTGAATTTTGCTTGCGTAACCGAAACGGCGTGCTTAAGGTGCCGATACCTTATGGTTGTAGGGTACTAGTACTGACAGCGAAATTAACTAAATAAAATGAGACGAGAGGACATTATTATGACCAAGCTCCCGATGAAAGCAGGCCTCCTCGCAGTTGTAGCAGCGCTTGCTGGTTGCTCCTGCCTGAAGAGCCCCGACCTGGACGTTGCCCCCGTGGCCAACGGCAGCAAGTACGGTGAAGGCGCCTACGCTAACGGCAAAGGCGGCAACATGCCGAACAGCGCCGATGTTAAGAGCAAGTTCGACTCCGAGTTCGTAGCCGGCGGCTTTGACAAGGTTTACTTCGACTACGACAGCGCTGCTATCCGCTCCGACGCCGAAGGCACCCTGAACAAGTTCAGCGAATTCGCCAAGAACAACGGCGTTAAGGGTGTAACCCTCGAAGGCCACGCCGACGAGCGCGGTACCCGTGAGTACAACCTGGCCCTCGGTGACCGTCGTGCGGTTTCCATGAAGAAGTACCTCATCGGTACCGGCCTGACCGCCGAACAGCTGACCACCATCAGCTACGGTAAAGAGCGTCCGGCTGTTGACGGCCACGACGAAGCCTCCTGGGCTAAGAACCGTCGCGGTGTCATCGTTCTCCACTAGTCCCTGTGACTGGTAGGCCGATGCCTGCTTGAAGACAGCGCCCCATGGGCGCTGTTTTCCTTTTGCGGAGGTGTTGGGCACACGCTTTGACAAATGGCTGATTCCCGCTAAACTAACCTCAAACGAAACTAAGAAAAGAGTTGCCCATGAACCGCTATATTTTCAGTGCCATTGTTACCTGCGGCATGGGTTTGATGGCCAACAGCTGGGCACAGGCCGTAACTGTTGATGCCAGCAGCTTAGTTAGCCGCCTTGATGCCATTGAAAGCCGGTTGAGTGCGGCAGAGGCTAGACGTACAACGGCCGCCCCCCTGACTGGTGTGAGTGGTGCGGCGTTTACAGCTGGTGACCTTGACCGGCGGATGGAAGAGATTGAGAGAGAGTCCTCCGAATTACGGGGTGGGCAGGACCGTACCTTGCAGGCGATTGAGAGGCTGGCCAAGCGTTTCTATGATTTCAGCAAAGATGTTGATATGCGCCTTGGTGACCTTGAGGCCCGTGTGGACACCGTGATTGAAAAGCAAGGTGGTGTGCCTGCGGGTGAAGTGGTGGCGGGAGCGCCTGCGGCCGTGCCTGCGGTGGCTGTGGCGGCTTCCCCCAGTGCCCCTGCTGCCGTGCCTGCGGCTGCCCCTGCGGCGGCAAGCCCAACCGCGCCCGTGGCCAAGCCTGCCACTGCGGCTATTCCTGCTGATATGACGGCCAGTGACCACTATAACAAAGCATATGCGTACCTGACGGCCACAGACTATAAGAATGCGCAGCTGTGGTTTGAGGAATTCCTGAAGCGGCATTCCAAAGACCCGTTGGCTGACAACGCCTATTACTGGCTGGGAGAGGTGTACCTTGTGCAAAACAACCCAAGGGCGGCGGCGGGAAAGTTTCTGGAAGGGCTGAAAGCCTTCCCCAAGGGTAGCAAAGTGACGGCCAACCTCTTCAAGATGGGTGTGGCGCTGGAACAGATGAAGGAATACCCCAAGGCGAAGATGGCGTGGGAGAAGTTGTTGAAGGATCATCCCAAAGCGCCGGAGGCGAGTCGGGCGAAGGATAAGCTTATCCAGCTGAAAGCTGGATAAGCTTATCCTTCTTGCCTCTTCTGGGGCGCGGGCTAAAACAGTCCCCCAGCACTTTTTGGCGGGCCTTAAATACTTCATGTGTATTAGGCGTCCCGCCAAAAAGCACTGGGATGACTGTTTATAGCCTCGCGCTGGCGGTGGGGAGAGAGACGTCGCTTCGCGACGGTTGGGTGGCTTCGCCACTTTTTTGTTTTTGGGTTTGGGGACCTTTATGGGGGTTGGGGCGTTTATTCGGTATGAACCAGTTATTCAATGTTTATGAGACTTATTGGTGGCCTGTTGGGGGCTTGTTTGCCTTAAACCAGAAAAAGGCCGGGCCGGATGAGCCGAAGGACCCTGTTTTACCGGGGCTTCAGCCGGAGATACCGGAACTGCCCAAAACGCCTGAGAGTGAAAGCCCGAATCAGCCGGATGTGGGGCCTACGCCGGAGATACCGGTTCTGCCGGGGCAGCCTGAGGTGGGTGTGCCGGGACGGGATATGCAATAGGACTGGAATGGGGCGCGGGGGCGCCCTTTTTTGTAGGGATTTAAGGCGATTGCTGGATTGTGGCTTTGCGGTGCGGTATGAGTAGGTATGAGTTTTGAGTTTCTTGATAACGAGTTAGTTGCGGTTTTGGCGCGGGGGCGCTGGTTGGTGGGTGTGAGCGGGGGTGGCGATAGTGTGGCCCTTCTGAAACTGTTGATGGAAGCGGGTTTGCGCGAGCAGATTGTGGTGGGGAATTTTGACCATGGGTGGGGACGTTTTGGGAAGGAGAGCCATGCTTTTGTGGCGAAGTTGGCTGCTGGGTTGGATTTGCGTTTTCTGGGTGGTGAGGGTGGAGGGAAAGCTGCAGGCAATGCGGAGGAAGTTGCCCGCGAGGAGCGGTATGGGTGGTTTAGAGAGGTGTGTGAGGCTGAGGGTATGGATGGCGTGATTGTGGCGCATACGGCGGATGACATGGTGGAGACGTTTTTGATGCGGTTGGGTAAGGGCAGTGGCTTGCAGGGTTTGGTGGGGATGGAAGCCGATGCCGTTGTGAATGGTGTGAGGGTGGTGCGGCCATTGTTAGCGGCGGGGCGAGAGGAGTTGCGGGCGTATTTGAGAGGTATGGGCCAAGAATGGATGGAAGACCCTGATAATGTAGCGGGTGGGAGCCAGCGGGCGCGGGTGCGGGGGCTTTTACCTCAGTTGGAAGGTGTGGGGGTGACTGCGCAGGGGATTCTGGCCAGTATGAAGGCGTTGCGGGATGCGAATAATGCCGTTGAGGGCTTGGTGGCTGTAAGTATGGAGGCGGTGGAATGGCGGCCGGACGGGGAGGGGGCGACTGTGGGGTTGGAGGTGCTGAGAGGGATTCAGGATGAAGTGGGGGTGCGGCTGTTGGCCGGGTTGATGGTGCGGATGGTGCCGAAGATGGGGGTTGTGCGGCGGAGCAAGCGGATGGCTTTGCTGGCGCGGTTACGCGCGGATGAGCAGGGCTTTGCGACGCTGGGCGGGCTGAAGTTCAGTTGGAAAGACGGTGTTGTGCGGGTTGAAAGGGAGCATGCGAATGACTAAGCAGGTGGCTGACATGCTGGTGGTAAGCGACCTGCACGCGATGAGTGGTGATGTGGACGTGGAGCGCTTTGTTACATTTGTTACAGAACACCCTGCGCGGGTGCTGGTGCTGGCGGGGGATAGTATCGACCTTTACCTGTGGCGACATTCCCGTGGCTATGTGGATGTGGGCGCGGGGATGCGGGTGCTGCGCTTTTTGATTGAGCGGGTGATGGCGGGACAGCAGTTGGTGATTCTGCCCGGTAACCATGACTTGGATTGGGAGTGGTTGGTGGCGGGGGCAGTGGTGCCAAGGCGGATGCAGCGGGTGGCTTTTCCGGACGGAATGAGGGAACTGATGGAGCTGCTGGTGCAGCGTGACGGGGTGCGGGTGGTGAACCGTTTGGTGGTGGGAGATACCGTGATTGTGCATGGCCATGAAGGCTGGCAGGGCGACTGGTTGTGGCGCGTGAGCGAGATGGGTGACCGGTTGACCGGGCACCGTTTGGTGGGCGGACAGATGCGCCGGAATGTGATGGGGCGCGCGCCGATGGGATTACGGGCGGCGGCGGTTGAGGGGCATGGGTTTTACCGCAGGCTGGGGCGTTGGGCGCGGTGGGCGGGGGCGGGGAGGGTTATCCATGGACATACCCATGTGGAAGGCACGCGGGTGCGCTGTGGGGTGGTGATGGAGTGTTTGCCGGCTTGGCGGAAGCGGGAGGGGAGAGGTTGAGGGTTGGTTTTGCGGGATGGGGTTTGGAGTAGGCTATAGGCGTTAGGCTATTGGCTATTAATTGAGCTCGGATATGAGAGGTTTTGAGAGATATTTGGTGCCTTGTCTCTCATATTTGAGAGACATGTTTTGAGCTGTGTATCTTATATGAGAATGCCCTTGTAGAGCCAATTTTGGTGCCCCATGTGATGCGTGTAGACGACGCACCTTGGCTTTTTGTTGCAGTAACGAATTGTGAAGGACGGCGTTGCCGTTGCCCCCCTCGGACAGCCCTCACACGGCGAAAAGCCCGAGGTGATGACGCACCCCGGGCCTTTCTAACAATGGCTGCCAAACATGGCCCAAGGAGGACCAATATGCCCGACTTGACTACCATCGCTTACGTTGTCGTGAAGCTCAGGGATTCGCCTGATGTCCTCTCGACAATTGCTAACTTCAACAACCTTGAGGCTGCCGGTTTTACCGCTGTCGTCTTGGTGCTTATCGCTCTGGCGATCAAGCTGGTGAAGTGGTTGTTCTGGTTAAACGGAACTTGAGATGGGGCAGTAATGCCCCATCCGACAGTGACGGTACTTTAGGGCTTGGTTTTTCTGATGTCAAGTATACAAAACCCCTCCTCCGCGTTTGCGGGGGAGGGGTTTCTTACCGGATTTAGAGGCGGGGGCCGGGGCATTCGGTTTGGAGCAGTTCGGTGAGGGCTTCGCGGAGTTTGGCGAAGGTGGGCGTCATCATGCGATTTTCCGCGCCGGGGAGGATGGTGCCGTTGAGGCTGCGGACGGGGACCATTTCCGCGACAGAGCCCGTGGTGAAGGCTTCGGTGGCGGTGAGGAGCTCCGGCACCGTCACATTCCGGACGGCGGTGGGGATGCCGAGGGACCCCGCGAGTTCCAGAATGACGGAGCGCGTGATACCTTCCAGCATGCCCGTGGAGGCGGTGGTGAGGACGCCGCCGATGACGGCGAAGAAGTTGCTGCGCGTGGCCTCCGTGACATAACCTTCCGGGGTGGTGAAGAGGACGTCGTCGTAGGAGTCTCCCGCTACCATCCGGGCGGCCATGAAGCCGACGCCGTAGTTGGCGGTTTTGATGGTGGGGATTTCCCGCACGTAGGGCACGGTGAGGAGGGCTTGGCCGCGTTGGTACATATCCAGCCCATAAGGTGCCAAGGGGTTTTTGGGGGTGACGGGGTCTTCCATAATAACAAGCTGGGGTGAGAAGCCGTTGCAGGCGGCAAAGGAGAGGCCGGAGGCGGCGGCGCATTCCCCCGCTGTGAGATAGAGTTTGACGGTGCTGTGGGGGTAATTATGGCTTTCCATCACGGCGCTGATTTGCTGGAGGATTTGAGCGCGGGTGAGGGGGAGCGTGATGCCGAACTGGGTGGCGCCGGATTCGAGCCGGTTGAGGTGGGCTTCCAGCCGGAAGGGGTGGCCGTGGTAGGTGCGGAAGAGTTCGAAGACCGTGATGCCGCGGCTGAAGCCGAAGTCCGTCACCGAAATGGCGGGTTTGGTGGGGGTGAGGGTGCCGTTGAGGGAGTACATGATGAGAGGTTAGATGTTAGAGGTTAGAGGTTAGACTTGGTTATGAGGGTAGGCTTGTTTGGGGCAAAAGAGAAGCCCTCACCGTTTGTGCGGTGAGGGCTTTGGTTTTTCAGTTGACGATCATGGCCTCGCGGAGTTGGCCGTTGTCGTACTGCATCAGGCCGTAGGTGGAGGAGTGACGGATGGTGCAGATGGCGCCGTTTCGGACCCAATATTCCTCACCGTTGAAAGTGAATTGGACCTTGACGTTCTTGATGCGGCGCCACTGGCAGGTGGTGGCCGGGTTGTCGAGCGTATGCTGGGAGCGGTAAATGCTGCCGATTTCGAAGCGGTTGTGGCCGCCGTTGGGGTCGAACCAGTCTTGGTCCCCTTCGATATGGCCGCGGGGGTCGGGCCCCGAGTTGCGCTGGCCGTAGTAGTCGCCTTCGGAAACGCCCCAGGGGTTGGGCCAGTTGCCGGAGAAGTCCCCCGAGAAGTTGTTGCTGGGGCCATCCGGCTGCCAGTCGCCTTCGTTGGGGTTGCCGCCAGGGCTGTTGGGGTTGAAGTCCCCTTGGGAGGGGTCTCCTCCCGAGCCGTCGACGATGAAGGTGTCTCCCGGGTAGATGACGCGTTCGCCGGCGGTGGCGGGGGAGAAGGTTGCGGCGAGGATGGCGAGGGTAAGCAGGGT
>JAIXZU010000054.1 GCA_027489415.1 Alphaproteobacteria bacterium | reverse complement strand
ACTGGAACTCACAGCAGCAGCCGCAGTCCCCGCAGGCATAGTGCTGGCAGCGGGCAGCGTACGGGAAACCGGAATCGGCGCCAGCGCCTCCTCGCCAATCCCGCTGCGCACGGTCTCCACATCACGGCTCGGCACCGTCTGTGCCACAGCGGCGGCTGCGGCACTCCACATCATCAGTGTCATAAGGAATTTCATAAAAAAGAGGCTCCTGTTCAGGAGCCCATCATGCCGCATATTGCAGCCTTGGCAAACCACTTAAGGCTTACAGAAGGTCGGCACTGGCGAAGAAGAAAGCAATCTCGCGCGCTGCGGATTCCTCGGAGTCGCTTCCATGCACGGCATTGGCGGAAAGGTCGGTGCAGGGCAGCGCGAAATCGTGGCGGATGGTACCGGCTTCAGCCTTGTTCGGGTTGGTGGCCCCCATCAGCTCGCGGTTTTTGAGGATGGCGTTGTCACCTTCCAGAACCATCGGGTAGCAGGCGCCGCTGGTCATGAAATCAACCAGCTCACCGAAGAACGGGCGCTCTTTGTGCTCGGCATAGAACTCACCGGCGGTCTCGCGGGTCAGGTAAACCTTCTTCACAGCAACAACTTTCAAACCGGCGGTTTCAAAGCGGCTGATAATCTGGCCTACGGAGTTCTTCTTGACGGCATCAGGCTTGATGATGCTGAGGGTGCGCTGGACGGTCATGGGAATGGCCCTTTTCGTTGGAGGGTTATAGAATAATCTTGCTGCCTTGTGCCCAAAAACCAGCCTTCTGTCAAGCGTTTCCCGCACAGGGGAATGTCTGTCCCATCAAAGCTTTTATCCGTATGCTCACCACGTTGCTAGCCGTGAAAAAGGAGGGCCCGCAGCCCTCCTCAAACTCAAGCAACCTATTCACCTATCAATTATTTCTGCGGCAGGTAGCCAAAGTCATACCTTTGCCAGGGCCACGCCGCCTCTTTAAGGCTCCACCCCTTGGCCGTCATGTCCTGTACAGCCGTGGTCCCCACGGCCATAATCACACCGTTCTGAACCACCACCGGAGTCAGGCTTTCTCGGCTCATCACCCACGGGCACCCGGGGATACCCGTCTGGTAAAACGCCACCCCCATCTCCTCACCATTACGCACAAGTGTCGCCTTGCGCTTGAGGCCCTTAAGCTTGGTCAAATCTTTCGCAGGCGTACTCCCCGGCACAACCTGCTCCAGAAAACCCTGGTTCGCCTGCACCACACTAATCACCCGCTCGGGGCAGGCCTTAATCAGCGGGTCAGGCTTGGGCTTGCTGGAGGAACACCCCCCCACAGCCACAAGCAGCAATCCGGCAACCGTCATTTTCAAGGGGGTCAGGTTCATACGCTAAGGTCCTAGGGGTTCATAATCACGGGGTCAATCACAAGGGGCTCAACCCGTACGGTGGTCGCTCGGCGGAACTTCATATATTCCTCGCCTCCACTCCCCACATACTGGCCCTTACTGTCAAAAATCACCTGTAATTTTTGATCAATATGCAGCACCGCCCGCGCACACGGCGTACCACCAATGTCATATTCCAGCACATCGTAACTGCGGCCAAACGGGCTGTAAGCGCGGTAGGAACGGTGCGGCATGCCAATCACCTGAATCACACGTGGTAATTCATCACCTACGCGCAGCGTCTTCAAATCATCAGCCATTCCAAGGCAGTTACCGCCCTTGTTAGCCACCGGCAGGGCCTTGCGGCCACAACCGGCCACACCAAAGGCCGCCATCAGCAACACAAGGCCGAGAATAACATGAGATTTCATCGAAGGGGTTCTCCTCGGCCCAGTTCCACCCCCGTATCCTGCAGGGAATACCCTGCGGGGCGAAGCGTGGGCCGGATGTCGTACTGGTAATCATTCTGCATGGGCGCAGTATACCCATTCCGCTCCTGCGGGACAGGGGGCGGCGCATAAATCTGCGCGGGGGGTGTGGCATCCCGTGGCGGCAGGTCTTCCTGCACCAGCCGTCCGGTGCGGGCAGGCGCTGGCGCAAGGGCTGGTCCGCGGCTCATGTTCACACGGGCTTCGGGTATCCCCTGCATATCACGCTCATCAGCTTCCACCTTGGCTGTTACCCCTGCTTCACGCACCATCGGCGCAATAAAGGTCCGGTAATAATGGGGGCCGTAACCCAGCAACCTGTCATCTTGGAAGACCAGCGGCATCAGCCCGCCGGTCAGGGCATTCTGTGCCGCATTCACGCGGCAAATCGTTTCGGGGGTGTGATAGAAAAGCACTTCCACCATCGCACCATTGGTCAAACCGAAGGCTTCGGCATGGGCGGGGTCACCGACCGCACTCACCACTTTCAATTTACTGCTGCCAAGGCGCACGCGCGCCATATTGCGAGCCAACCATTGCGCTTGGGCAATCAGCTGCGGCGGGCATGGCCGCAGGCCTTTGGTGGTGGAATGCGCACTCAACACCTGCGGTGGCTCCGGCGCCCGGAACACCGCCTGTTTGCTGTTAAACGGCCACGGCGGGGTGGCACAGCCACTCAACAGCAAAACCAGCCCTGCGGCCAGCAAGCTCCTTACGCGCCGGTCATTCCCCACGCCTGCCACGCTCATTCATAATCACCTTGGCTACCTCGGCAACCGTGTGGTCAAGCACATCGTTAATGAACACTGCATCATAGTCCTTATAAGAACTACCTTTCAGGTCAATAATATGCTGGAAAACCCAGTTAGGGTTATGCAAATGCTCAAGGTCGGGCAACATCTGTTCAAGGCGCTTGCGGCCTTCATCGGCAAGGTCGGGGTTACGTCCGGTCAGGCGTTGTTCAAGGCGCTCACGGTTGGGCGGCAGTAGCATAATCCGGAAATGCCGCTCCGGCATGGTCTGCTGAATTTGCGCCACGCCTTTGTAGGTAATGTCACAAATTAAATCGATACCCTCATCAAACAACTCTTCCACCACACTGCGCAGGGTTCCATACCAGTTCCCCCCGTAATTGCTCTTCTCAACCTCTAAAAAGCCACCATTTGCCTCAATCTCGGCAAATTTCTCTTTGGTCAGAAAGTGATAATGCACACCATTCACTTCACCGGGCCGCGGGTCGCGGGTGTTGGCGGTCACACCTCTGCGCAACATCGGGTCTTGCGCCAGCAACGCATTAATCACCGCATCTTTGCCCGTGCCACTTGGTCCGGAAATGGTAATCAGCATCGGGCGTTTTTTGGCGGTCTCGGTCATAATCTTACTTTCCCCTGGGTGCGGTTTGAATCTCTCCGCTCCCACTTACCGCATTCACAGTGCCGGCACCAGCCCCCACCATCGGGTTTGTGGCACTCACACCGGGGCCTCTGCCGCCATCAAGCGCACTGTCTACGGTTCCAGCCGTGGTGGCTGATGCCGCCCGCGCTGCCTCAGCCGCCTTGATCGTCGCCCCCACGTCCTTCCAGTAACGCTTCACATTCTTGGTGTGTTCCGCATAAGTCTCACTGAACACATGCATCGTCAGGCTCGGGTCAGCCACAAAGAACAACGCCTTGGTCTGGGCAGGCTTGGCCACGGCCATCAGCGCCGCACGGCCGGGGTTGGCAATCGGCGTCGGTGGCAAACCGGCAAACAGGTAGGTATTGAAGGGGTGGGGCTCGGTCAGGTCTTTGCGCTTCAAACGGCCTTCATCCAGCATATCGGCACCGTACATCACGGTCGGGTCACTCTGCAGGCGCATGCCAAGCTTCAACCGGTTCACAAACACACCCGCCACCATCGGCATCTCTTCTTCATTCGCGGCCTCACGCTGCACAATACTGGCCAGAATCAGCAATTCCTCCGGCGTTTTCAGGGGCAGGCTCATGTCACGTGCCGCCCAGGCCTTGGCCAGCTCCTGCTCCATGCGCTCTTTCATCGAGTCCATCAATTTATTCCGCTCAGTCCCAAACCGGAAGGCATACGTATCAGGGAAAATCCATCCCTCTTCCGGCCGCACTGCCTTGCCTTCCAAACCTTCCAGCCCGTCAATCCGTGCCATCGCCTGCCTCACAGTCCACCCCTCGGGAATCGTCACGCTGCGGTTCTCCGTATCCCCCAGCGCCAGCTTGTTCACTACCGCCCGCAAGCTAATCCCCGGCTCAAAGGCATACTCACCCGCCTTCAGTGTCGCATCCATGCCCATAATCCGCACGGCCAGCACGAACATATCCGGCTGGGTAATCACACCGGCTTTTACAAGGGAATTCGCAATCCCCCGCGGCCCCTGCCCCGGCTCCACCACAACCGTGGCCGGTGCGCTAAGTGGCCCCGGCTGGGCAAGGTAAGTGCCCCATAACGCCGTACCGGCCGTCACCGCACCAAGTAATAAAATACCTACAACAACAATCGTACCCGTGGAAAATTTCATACCCGCAGCATGCCCTCACAAAAGAAGAGCCGCAAGCGAACTGCCTGCGGCTCAACCATCGCTCAATCGCAATCTAAACGGTCAGTACCAAACTGGCGTTTGTGCCGCCAAATCCAAAGGAATTGCTCAGCACAGCCTTCATACCATTCACCTTCCGCGCTTCACCGGCAATCAGGTCAAGGCCGCTGGTCGCAGGGTTCTGCAGGTTGAGGGTCGCAGGCAGAACTTGCTCACGCAGCGCCATCAAACTGATAACCGCTTCAAGCGCACCAGCCGCCCCCAGCAGGTGGCCCGTGGCCCCCTTGGTGGAACTCACTGGCACATGCTTACCGAACATGTTGGCGAGGGACGCTCCCTCCAGCTCATCGCCCGCAGGCGTGCTCGTCGCATGGGCATTCACGTACCCGATATCCGTAGGCTGTAAACCGGCATCATCCAACGCCAGCTTCATCGCACGCGCACTGCCACGGCCATCGGCCAGCGTCATGTGTCCGGCGTCCGCCGTCTGCCCAAAACCGGCAACCTTACCCAGAATCGCAGCCCCACGCGCCTTGGCATGGGCTTCACTTTCCAGCACCAGTACCGCAGCACCTTCACCCATCAGGAAACCGTCACGCGCCGCATCAAAAGGTCTGCTCGCCTGCTCGGGGGTATCATTAAATCCTGTGCTCAAGGCACGCATCGCGGCAAATCCACCCATGCTGGTCGGGCATACGGTCGCTTCAGCACCACCCACCACGACAAGGTCGGCTTCGCCCCATTCAATCAACCGCTTGCCCCAGCCAATCGCATGGGCACTGGTCGCGCAGGCACTCACGGGGCACACGTTGGGCCCCTGCAGGCCGTATAAAATGCTCGCCTGTCCTGCCAACATGTTCGGCAGCATGGCGGGAATAAAGAACGGCGAAATCCGGCCCGGCCCGCGGCTGTTCACCACGTCCTTGGCATCTTCAATACTCGCCAGTCCGCCAATGCCGGTGCCCAGAATCACACCCATGCGCTCGCGCTGCGCCTCCGGCAGGTCTTTTACACCTAGCAAACCGGCCTGCGCCATCGCTTCGCGCATCGCGGCAAGGCCCAGCAGAATGAAGCGGTCACACTTTTTGGTATCTTTCAGCTCAAGCCCGCTGGACGCCGCATCAAACCCCTTTACCTCACCCGCCACACGGCAGGCATAGGCACTGGCGTCAAAATGGGTAATCGGCCCAATGCCGCACTGGCCAGTCGTCAGGCCTTGCCAAAGGCTGGCCACATCAAGGCCAAGGGGGCTTACCGCCCCCATTCCCGTCACAACAACAGTTTGTTTAGCCATTATTTCACAATTTCCTTCAACTGATCTGCCAGCTAGAGGCACGGCTCATATTCGCTGGCAGGTGGTGATTTTTGATTTTCTTCCGTAGCCGAGCAGCGCAGCGTACATGAAGTACGTGAGCAGCGCAGGATGCGGAAAAAATCAAAAAGCGCCCCTGCCAGTAGAATAGGAGTTATGCGGCAGCGTTCTGTTGGACATAATCAATTGCGTTCTTGACCGTCAGGATGCCCTCGGCGGCGGAATCCGGAATTTCAATCCCGAACTCATCTTCCAGCGCCATCACCAGCTGCACGGTGTCCAGGCTGTCAGCGCCCAGGTCGTCAACAAAGTTGGCATTTTCCACAACCTTGGCGGCATCAACACCGAGGTTCTCTACAACCAGCTGCTTTACGCGGCTTGCAACATCATCAGCCATTCAAGGATTCTCCTGTAATTTGATAGCGCAATGGTTAACCCAACCTCACGCGTTTGACAAGTCATTCGTAAGTTATTGTATTCAATTCAGGTTTTGGGAAAACACGTCCAAGGTCAGCCGCCGCGCCACCATCGCCGCCCCTACGTCATAGGTCACACCATCGTCCCGATTAAACCCGTGGTCAGCCTCAAACACATGCACCTCAGCACGTGGGTCATGGGCTTTCAGCGCCGTCAGCGCCTCCTCAATCGGTATGTAACGGTCTTCCCGCGCAAGGTGCACCACCGTCGGGCACTGCGACTGCATCTCGGCACAAATCACATGAATCTGCCCACCATAGTAGCACACACATGCATCAATCTCGGGTAACTGCGCGGCACTGGCGTAGGCCACGCTGCCGCCCCAGCAGTAGCCGCATACCGCGACTTTCAGCCCCTGCCCCTTGCCCCACGCCACACACGCTTTCACCAGCGCCAGCAACTCGGCTTTGTCAGTGGATTCTATCAATCGCCGCGCCTCATCCAGCCCGTCCTTGTTCTGGCGCAGCACCACACCTTCCGGCTTACCCACGGCCAGCGCCAGCATCGCCGGTGCTATCACCGCATAGCCCTGCTCGGAAAAGTCGGCACAAACCCGCTCAATATGTGGTGTCACACCAAAGGCTTCATGCAGCACCACCACGCAACCACGCGGCTTATCCTTGTAGTCACCCGTCGGCATGGCCACGTGGCCTGTAAAGGCCTTCTCACCCACCTGTAACATTACCGTTTCCATACACAGCTTCCTTTTTCACGCTTTGCGGCACCATGCCGCACCCTCTAGGCGTTGACAACCCACCCCATCCCCCGCCATAGAATCTGCACACGAAAAAGGCATCTTAACATTTTTAGCGGCTCCCACAGGGGCTGACACCTTACCACGGAGGATAACCATGACCGACCCGTTCATTCTGCAGCGCGTAAAGTTCATCCTGAATCAGCACGCCCAAGGCAGTGCCGAAGTGACGGACCACAGCCGCCTGAAGCAGGATCTCGGGCTTTGCGGCAACAAGCTTATCGAAGCCTGCGGGGACATCGAGGACGAGTTCCAGATCACCCCCTTCACGCAGGAGCAACTCGCAACCATCGACACCCCCCGCTGCATCGCCACCTGGGTCTTGTCGAAGCAAGCCGCGCAGCGTGAAAACCGCACGCCGCCCCTGCGCCTGAACAACGCCTCGTTCCGCGCCTTCGCCTGAAAACTGCTACCGAAAAAACCAGAAGGCCCCCAACCGGGGGCCTTCTTTTTTTTATTCGAAGAACGAAAACGACTTGAGCGGGAGGGAGCCGTAGCGCAGCGAAGACCAACGCAAAGCGTATTTTTTATTTTCTCCACGAAACGCGAGTGGCGCAGTGTATAAACCAATACATAAGCCTCTCGCGTATTGGGGAGCCGAACGAAGTGAGACCAACAGCCTAGCTGTAAAAATGAAAAAGCACCCCGCTCAAGTCGTTTTAAACGTACATGCCGCCGTTGACATGAATAGTCGAACCCGTCACATACCCCGCCTCACTGGAAGCCAGGAACGCCACCACCGCCGCCACATCAGCCGCCGAACCAAACCGCTGCGCCGGAATCTGCTTCACAAACGCCTCTTTCAGGTTGTCCGGAATACTCGCGGTCATGTCGGTGTTAATGAAGCCCGGCGCCACGGCATTCACGGTCACACCCTTGCGCGCCACTTCTTTGGAAAGGGCTTTGGTAAAGCCGGTCAGCGCACTTTTCGCGGCAATGTAGTTCGTCTGGCCAATGTTGCCCATGTGGGCCACCACACTGGTCATGTTAATAATCCGGCCATGGTTCTTGCCGGTCATGCCGGGCAGTAACGCGCGGGTCAACTCCACCACGCGGCTCACGTTTACCAGCAACACATCGTCCCACTGCTGCTGGCCTTGGCGCACGAACAGCGCGTCACGGGTAATACCGGCGTTGTTCACTAAAATGTCCACGTGCCCTGCCTCCGCAGCAATCTTTTCCACACAGCCTTCTTCCAGCAGGTTGGCAGCCACACCGCGCACCCCCATCTCTTCCATGGCTTTTTTCACGGTCTCTTCGCTGCTGCCGTGAATAATCACCTCGGCGCCCTGCGCTTTCAAAAGCTCGGCGGTCGCGCGGCCAATTCCACGGCTACCACCGGTTACTAGGGCAACTTTACCTGTCAAATCTCCAAATGCCATCGCTGAAAAACCTTCTTTTTAATCATTTCAATATGCCGCAATCTCTAAAACACCCGCCCTACCAGCGTCAACACCACCGCACGCAGCGCACAATGCATCATACCGCCACAAAAAAGGGCCTTGCGGCCCTCCATTCCTGGTCCTTAAATTTCGTACAACGCGTCCGGGTACGGCGCCCACAGCGGAATCGTGATGATAGCCAGCACAATCAGCATCGCAATGCCCCACAGCGCGCTACGCAGCTGGGCCTTGTCCGCCAAATAGGCATAAATGTAACCGGCGCGCACAACCAACCAGCTTCCGGCCAGCAGGTTGAGGATCCACCCCTCCATCCCCGCCAGCAAAGCCACCAGCACGGCAGCGGCATAGAACGGGAACGCCTCAAAGCAGTTCAGGTGGGCGTTGTAAGCCCGTTTCTGGCGCCCTTCAGCCGCACTGTAGGTGTCACGCGGTTTGCTGTTGTCAAAACCGGGCCCGCGCGCAATCTGCACCACGGTGTAGGGCATCAAGCCAGCAATCAGAATAAACCAGTAAGCCGTAATCATCGAAAAGACCTTTCCTTATAAGCCCATCATACGCCAACCCACCCCGAAAGCAATCTAACCTCTAACGTCTAACCTCTAACCTCTCGCTTCCAGCCAACCATCAACGTCCGCACGGCTGCTCAGGCTCACCGCAGTCAGCCGCGCGTCGCAACGCCCAGCCAATCCGGCCAGAACCTTACCAACACCCAGCTCCACAATCTGGGTCACGCCCTGCTCCGCCAGCGCTATCATCCCCTCGCGCCAGCGCACCCGTCCGGTCACCTGTGCCACCAGCTCGGCAGCCACCGCCTGCGCCTCGCGCTCCACTTTCGCGGAATGGTTCATCATGCAGCCAACTTCAAGGTCCTTCAACGGGTTGGCCCGCAGAAATTCAGCCACTTTCTCACCAGCCCCACGCATCACGGGGGTATGGAACGGCCCGCTCACGTTCAGCCGCATCGCGCGCTTGGCTCCAGCCGCTTTGGCCGCTTCTTCAGCAATCGCCAGCTTGTCGCTGTCACCGGAGAAAATCGCCTGCCCCGCACTATTGTCATTGGCAAACACCACACCGGCCTCGCGGGCCACACGGTCGGCAACTTCGGGCTCAAGGCCCAGAATCGCACTCATGCCACCCGCCATACCGCCGTTGGCCATGGCTTGGCCGCGCAGGCGCACTAACTTCACCGCCGTCTCAAAGTCCATACCGCCAGCCGCCGCCACAGCCGTGTATTCCCCAAGGCTATGCCCGGCCACAAACCCTACCATCTCCGGCAGGCGCTGGTTGGCCTGCCGTTGCAGGTAATCCAACGCCACAAGGCCGCACACCAGCAGCGCCGGCTGGGCGTTCTGGGTCAGGGTCAGCTCGCCTTGGTCGCCGTTCCACATCAGGTCACTCAACTTCATGCCAAGGGCGTCATCGGCGCGCTCAAACAGGGCGCGGCCCTGGGTGGTTTCAGCAAAATCACGTCCCATGCCAACAATCTGGCTACCCTGCCCCGGGAAGGCAAAACACATATTTTTCATGCCCAAACCTCTTGCATATTAACCCGTTCCATGCAATACGGCAGCCATATCTCTGCGCCAGATTTCACCATCAACCCGCAGCCGATGTACCTAGTGGTCATGGCAATCCATGGCCTAACGAGCTGATAAAGCTCATAACCCAAACAGGAAAGAGTCGCCACATGGCATTCTACGAACTCACCTACATCATCCGTCCGGACGTCCCGACCACCATGGTGGACACCGTCGCCGGCAAGGTCACGGACCTCATCAAGAAGCACAAGGGCAAACTTGTGAAGACCGAGCAATGGGGCCTGCGCACGCTCGCTTACCCCATCAGCAAGCACAAGAAGGGCTACTACACCATGATGGGTGTCTCCCTCAGCGGCCAGGAAGCGATCAACGACCTCGAGCACCAGCTGAAGCTGACCGAAGACGTCATCCGCTTCATGACCATCAAGGTCGAAGACATCAGCAAGGAGCCCTCCGCCATGCTGAAGGCCAAGAACCGCATGGGCGAAGAAGATGGTTCCGACCGTCCCGAACGCTCCGAGCGCGCCTAACCGAACCCGAGTTAAGTAAAGGAAATACACATCATGGCTATGGAACCACTCCCCGCCGCTCGTCCCCGCAAATCCGCTGGCAAGGGCGGCAAGCCCGGCCCGCGCAAACCGCGCGATGAATTCCGCACTGGCGGCAAATACACCCCGAAACTGCTCGGCAAGGCTTACTTCCAGCGTCGTCGCGGCTGCCCCTTCTCCGGCCCCAAGGCTCAGAAGATCGACTACAAGGACGTCCGCATGCTCGCGAAGTACCTCTCCGACTACGGCAAGATCCTTCCCCGTCACATCACCGGTGTCTGCGCCGAGAAGCAGCGTGAACTGGCTCAGGCCATCAAGCGCGCCCGCATGCTCGCCCTGCTGCCCTACACCGTGAAGTTTGACCCCACGGCCCCCCGCACCGAGCGCGCCCCCCGTGGCGACCGCGAGCCCCGCGCCCCGCGTGAACCGCGCGAAACCGCTGGCGTAGAAGCCGCTGAATAGTAGCCAGAGATAGAAAGGATCTAATATCATGGCCCACATGCAAGTCATCCTGCTCGAAGCCCTCCAGGGCGTCGGCAAAATCGGGGACACCGTCCGCGTTCGCACCGGCTTCGCCCGTAACTTCCTGCTGCCCCGCGCCAAGGCGCTGGTCGCCAGCAAGTCCAACGCGGAAAAGTTCGCCGCCCAAAAGGCCGAACTCGAAGCCAAGTCCGCAGCCGCCCGCAACCTCGCTGAAAAGCGCGCTGCGGAACTCGAAGGCCTGAAGCTGGAACTCTCCCGCTTCGCCTCCGAAACCGGCCAGCTCTACGGGTCTGTCAAAGCGAAGGACCTCGCCGTCGAACTCGCCGCCAAGGGCGTCGAAGTCGAAGCCTCCAACATCCTCATTGCCACCGCACTGAAGGAAGTTGGCGAGCACGCCGTCCGCGTGGCACTCCACCCGGAAGTGCTGATCACCGTTCCGGTCATCATCAGCCGCCAAAGCCTCTAAGCTTTGCGCTACAAAAAAGCCCGCCTCGGCGGGCTTTTTCTTGTTATTTCAGTTATTTT
>JAIXZU010000014.1 GCA_027489415.1 Alphaproteobacteria bacterium | reverse complement strand
GGCGAGGCACTCCCCATTTCAGGACATCCGATGCCCCGCATTCTCGCCGCACTTTGTTTCCTCAGCCTCATCGCACTACCCGCCTCCGCGCTCGATAACCAGCGCATCGTCAACGCCGGAAAGGCGCTTCGTGCAGCGGGATACGAGACGATGTTTGAAAGCCCCACCCTTAGCTATGTAGGCACCAGTGGCACCCTCCGTATCCATCAGTTCGGAGATAACCTCGGTGTTATTGCAGATCAGAACGGATCTCTTGAGGACCACAAAGCCGTCTGTGCGATAGTGCTGGCTCATCTCGGAGGCGTTGACCCCAGTTTCGCCGCGCCGGCGGTCGATCGGGTCTTTAACCTCTATTTCTCCGGCAAACGCGACGTCGCCAAAGCTGGCAGCGCTAGGATCACGGTTGCGGCTACCAATGATCGTTTCGTTGAATGCCAAATCGGCTCGGATTAGCCATCCAGGCTGATACCCGTCAGGTTCTCGACTTTCTTGCGAATATAACCCCTGGCGAGCGCTTTCATCAGGTCGAAGGTGAAACCACCGGCAAGGCTCACACCCTCTTTCGTGCGGCGCCAGATTTCCTCGTCACGCACGCTGTCGAGAAAGTCGTGGCCTGACCAGGTTAACCCCTCTATCAAGAAGCTTCCGCTCCCCCGTTCACTGCCTTTGACAAACCCTGCATCAATCGCCAGCCCAAGATTGTAGGTGATGGCAAGGGGCTCGATCCCCTCTATCGCAAGATCCTGGTCTCCGTAGCTATAGTTGTAAACGCCGGTGCCCCTGTAGCGGCCTTCCAGGCGGAGCAGCAGGGTGCGGATAACGTCCATGTCTCGGGTCATACAATCTCCTCTTCACGAATAGGGTGCCACCAGCTCAATATGTCGGACGGTCTGGGTTGCAATCGCTGACCAGATGGTGATCAGCATGAGGACAAGATGTTCACGCGCATCAAGTGAGCTGAGTTTGCGAGGAGGGTTGCCCATCTTCTTGTCCGTCAAAGCCAACGACTGCTGGGCCACGTCGTAGTGTCGCCCCATCGCCGTTTTGAGGTCGGCAATTTGCTGGCTCCCCACGTCGGCATCGAGGTTGTGAGCAAAGCTGTTCCGCAGTTTCCCGACGCACGAAAGCATCGGGCGATAGCTGGGGTCCAATCCCAAAGCCGTCGCAAGGATGACCTTCCCGTTGTAATCGAGGTTTAGCCCCTTGAGGGCACGGGCATCTGCGACAGCCGCATCCAGTAGGTCATTCAACTGGTGCTCGATGTAGATGTGGGCACGGATCACAACACCCATCAAATCCTCGCCCTGAAGCACCTTCAGGTAGGCGTCGCGTTTGGCTAGTAGCTCGGGGGATAGGCTGGATTCAGCGGTCTTGTGAGGGGTGGGTTGAGGCGTTTTCGGCATGTCAGACTTCCGGACGGTTGTTTGACCTAGAGGTGGACGGAAGACCGTTTTGTCGCGGCTATCAGTGCAGCCATCACGGTGACCATTCATTGGTGCGGCCGATTCTTGCAAACACGGCTGCCACGCCACCAGTGCGAGGGTCCGCAGTTTGCAGATGCTCGTCAACCCACGCCAGCCAGTCAGATACCGTTCGTCCCTCCACTACCTCGCCAGGATCGAAGGGCATGGCCCGGAGCATGTCACAGAATCGTTTGGCTTCCTCGATGCGACGCACGGTTTCCGCCATGTCCATGAAGGTCTGCCAACGCTTTGCATCCGCCTTTTGGCGCTGCCGCTCCTCGAAGCGTTGGTGCTCCGCGATCATGCGCTGACGAGCCTCTTCCTGCTCCTGCCGCTTGCGCTCTTGCAGGAGCGGCGCGATCGTGAGGAAGGAGATCAAAATCTCCTGCAACATGCCCTCCATGGCACCAGGTTCTGGTTCCAGCCGTTCCTGCTTGAACCCGGCTGGAAGCCAGGTCTTGAAGGCGAATACCAGAAGCCCCGTGGGCTCAAGCTCCTGGCGCCAGCCCCGCTCCCCAACAGAGCGATATCTCATCTCATCCTTAGTAAGGGGGCGCCTTACCTGCTTCAGCTTCTCCCGGAGCTGGAATTCGATGCTGATGTCACCAAAGGCAACCTCAAGTTCCCGACGTGGGTTCTCCTGAACCGTCCCGCCATGACGCTCCAGAGCCTTCAGCAATGCATCACAAATACGGTGGATACGCTTTTCTGCGGGCGTCCACTCGCCCGGGTCCATAATCTCCCGCAACCGAGGTTCGGCCTGACGTTTCGCGGTTCTGCGTCGTTCATCGCGGTCATCCAGCCACTTCTGGATAATCTTGTGTGGTCGCAAGAGGCGATCACTGACCACTACGGTATCTTTGGTGGCTGTGAGCTTGGCGATTTTCTGCTCAACCTCAGGCGATAGCACTGGTGGAGGAGCAGGTGGCGCCGGGCGCCAGATGACGGTAGAGGTCGGCGCACCGTCCTTCTGTTTTGGAAGTCGTAAGGTCACGACGGGTTTTCCTGCGGCTTTCTTGGCCCAGTACCCGCGCGGAGGGTAGGGCACGTTCAGCCGGTCACAGACCTTCGCCAATCCGTTTCCGGAGATCCCGTACTCGGCTGCCAGTTTGCTCATAGGCGTTTCCCATACCTGGCGGTAGAGATCTTCGCGGTTGACAGTCTTCGCTGTGTTGATGTTCCTCACACGCATTCCTTCCGTATTCGGAATCCCGACCAAGCGAATGGTACAAGCGCGGCGCCAAGCAGTCACGAGGGCTGTCTTTTCGCGCTCAGTTGGTAAGACTGCGCTTCTGCTTTGGCTTGTAGCGACAAACAGGGAAATTGGAACACGATCGAAATTGACCGTGCCGACCCGATTTAAGGACCAGGACCCCCTGGCTGCAGGCAGGGCAAGGGTCCTCCTGGACCGGCTGCCCATCTGAAGCCTGTATGGTCACGGCGCCTTCCGCTTCCAGCTCCTTGAGGAAAGTCGAGCATTTCCCCTGCACCGTGAACATGACCACGGTCCGCCGGGCGCGGGTAAGCGCCACATAGAACAGCCGCCGCTCTTCACTCTGCGGATAGTCATCACCTGGCGGCATCGCCAGACCGAGCACCGGGTCGTCATTCCGCGTGCTAGGAAAACTCCGTCCCCGGAGAACCGTCAGCAATTCCGGCAGGATGACGTAGTCCGCTTCACTGCCTTTGGACCGGTGGATTGTTAGAAACGACACATCTACTACACGCTGCGCTTCTCTGGGCAGGCGAGGGACATGCTGTTGATCTGCGTTGTAGCGCCCCAGGACATAGACCGAGACTTTCCCATTCCGTCCCGGGGTGATCGTGCCGTTCTGAACGCCCTCGGCTAGCTGCTCCACATACTGCCGAACGGCATCTGACAGCTGTTCTCTCTGCTCAACCTGATAGGCTTCGAGGACTGGTCCTGCCGCAGGCGTGGTAGAATGCACATTCTTGGAGATCTGCGAGGGGTTTTTGGAAACGAAGCGACTAGAGACGTCACACAGGGCCTGCGGGCACCGGAAGGTCCGCTCCAGTTTCAGGATCTGACCGTGCCCAAACCAATCCCGGAAGCCGGTCATCACAGAAATGTCCGCACCCGCGAAACGGTTGATGGACTGCCAGTCGTCACCAACTGCGAAGAAGAAACGCCCCTTTTTCTGCACCAAAGCACGGCAGAGCCGCGCCCGCGCGCGTGACGCATCCTGAAACTCATCCGCCATCACCAGCCGGTACGGCTCTTCGACCGTGCCGTTCTCGACATAATCTGCGGCCATGTTCAACATGTCCTCGAAGTCGACACCACCTACCGCCGCAAGCGCCTGGTCCCATACCTTGATGACCTGAATAGCCAAGGAAGCGAACATCCGGTAGCGGTGCTTGAAGGCGTCGGCAGGGAGCTTGTCTACGCGCTCTGCAAGTTCATCAGGGGTCAGTCCATTACTCTTGTAGTGACTGATAAACGTGCGGGCGAGTCCGATCAGTTCCTCCGAGGGCATGGGTCTGAGGCCATTTTCAGGGATCGGCCGGTCGGGGTTCGGATCAAGAACAATGCCGCGCTCGGTCAACTCCTTTTCGAGATGGTCCAGCACGGTCCCCGTACGCACTTGATGTGAGGTCGTCTCGATAAGCGCAGTCCCGCGTTCTGTATGGAGCTGCCGTTTCCACTCCACCCCGGCGACATAGTCACCGAAGTGGGCAGGAGCATTCCCTCGGGCATCGAGCGCGAAATGCTCGTGGTGGAGATCAATGTCCGGATAGTAGAAGTCGGGCTTGTATTGCCGGTGCGACGCATCGGCGGTGTCGTGGGCGTAGGACTGCTCGTACCGGTAGTTGACCCCATTGTAGAACAGCCAGTTTGAGATCAGCGCCTCTTCCTGGCTCCGGACACGGGTGCCGTCGGCCGTGAGAATTGAGCCGGCTCCTTGCTCATCCCAAGCATCCGGCCGCGCCGCCTCGCCAAACTTTGGCAGATCGCGCGTGCAGACGAAGCGGAACAGATCCCACTGAGCACGGAAAGAAATCGACTGGTCCTTCAACCCGTCGATCAATTCAGCAAGCTTTCGGAAGCCCTCCACAGGCTCGAATGCCCACTCGGGAATATCCGGCTTCTTCCCCGTTGCCCTCCCAATAATACCTAGCCCCAGCTTATGGAATGTAGAAGCCTCGACAGATGCCCCGTTCATTCCCAATCGCTGAAACGAGCGGTTGGCGCGCTCCTTTAGTTCCTCAGCAGCCTGCTTGTTGAAGGCCAGCATGATGATTTCATCAGGCTTAGCGATACCACGGTGCATAGCGTAGGCCGCTCGGGCTACCATTGTGGAAGTCTTACCAGAGCCTGCCGAAGCGACGACCTGCACGCGATTGTCGAAGCACACCACGGCTCGCGCCTGCTCCGGCGTCAGAGGCCTGCTCTCGACGCGGTCGAGAATGTCCGCACACTCGATCAGCTCCCGTTCCGAGTGACGAGTATTCAGGGCGTGCCAGGCCTCTCCGACGTCACTCATCCATTCGCGGAGGTGCCGATCCAGCTCAACCGCCTTATCGCCTAATCTGGCTCTCAGCGCAGCGTCACGCAGCAGCGTCACCATCTCGAAGGTATTCAATTGAGGGCGTTCACCCTCCAAAGAATGCAGCATTTCCTGGGTCAGCCAGCGCCGCTCGGAATCTGCACGGCTCTCGATTTCGTGGCGCTTCGTGAGCCATTCGGTCATTGTCCTATGCGCCTTAGAAAGTAGGTCCGATTCTTCTCGAATCCGGATCTCTTCCAGTATCTCCGCGAAGCCAGCTCGGAGGGACGCTGCAGCGCGTTTAGAAAGCCCGCTGACTTTAACCGGCGCGGAGCCTTCAGGCGTCACGGTAACCGAAGACCAAAGCAAGCCGTCGCGTACCACGAGCGATGAGGATTCGGCTACGTCCGCAATGTGCGAGACCTCCCTGACTTCCAGGGTCAAGCGGATGCCTTCCCGAGTGAGTGTCCAGTCTGGCGATCGGGAAAAGAAGCGTCCCCATTTGGACGGCGCCCACACACTTGTCATCAGCTAGTCCAAAAGGTTGCAGAGGGGCAGGAACTACCCGCTACATACCCCCCCGGCAAGCTTGCTACAGATATCCTCGACGAACTTTCTGCTGTTCGATCGTAGTCATAGCATCGGCGGCTTCACTGTCTGAAGGATACGGCACCACACGCACCTGGCCACCGCGACCAAGTCGTCCCCATTCCCGGACAACCGACCATTCCCCGAAGAGGGTAGGTTGAACGGTCATGCGATAGTAGCGGGCCATATTCTGGCTGGCGTCCACGCGGGTCAGATAGATGTCGCTCAAAGCTTACCCTCCTGCGCCTTAGACCGTGCCTGGGGGAAGTAGTCGTAGAAGGTCACGCGGCTGATTCCTAACCGCCGGGCAATCTCTGCTATCGAGATGTCACCGGCCGCGAGCATCGCCCGCGCGGCTTTCTTATCGTCCTCGGTGAGCTTCGGGCGACGGCCACCTTTGCGGCCACGGGCGAGGGCGGCTTTCAGCCCTTCCATTGTGCGTTCACGGTTGAGGTCGAGGAAGTATTCCGCCATGGCGCCGTGGATCTGCAGGAAGAAGCGACCTTGCGCGCTTTCGCTGTCCAGCTCTTCGGTGAGGCTCCGGAACTTGATGCCGTCGGCGCGAAGCTTATCGATCGTCCGCATCATTTCGACCAGGGAGCGGCCAAGCCGGTCCAGCTTCCAGACCACCAGCACGTCCTCGGGACGTAGATAGGCGAGGGCGGCTTCGAGTTCCGGCCGTTTGCTCCCCGCCTTGCCGGACTTCTTCTCCTCGAAGATCTTCTCACATCCGGCACGGGTGAGGGCGTCCCGCTGCATGTCGAGATTCTGGTCGGCGGTCGAGACGCGGGCATATCCTATCTTCATGTAAAGATAGTGCGTCGATAGCCTTTTCCTGTCAAATGATTTCCTAACATATTTTCCTTACAAAAAGCCCGCCGAATTGGCGGGCTAAGGGCAGGGCAGGGATATGTGTAAGGAAAACGGTCGTTTACGTTACACTCAATAGGACCAGGCATTAATGTTGAACAGCTCTATTTCCTTAGGGTTCATAACCTCAGCTGTCTCGGATTCCGAGCCAACAATGATTTTTAAATTATCAAGCGCGGTAAGCAAAGCTTTCGAGCTCAGTCAATCATTGTTCCATAAAGTCGCTTTTTGTCCGCTCACGATTTTATTGCTTATGCTCAATTTGCTTTAACTGCTCTCTGAGCTCTTGATATTCTTGAATGAATCTGCGCACGTCAGAAAACTTGTCTGCCAGCTGATCTACATCTGATGCTTCTTCCGGTCCATCGCTCGGCGCTTCTGGTGGCTCGACGAAATCGATATCGCCCCCTTTCTCACCAAAATCCAAGAGTTTATGTATCGACTTTTGCAACGCTGTCTGCTTCTCGCCATCAAGCGTTGCAGACATCATCTGCTCGACTTCATGTTCGATCGCCTTCAGTCCCTCTTCTCGTTTTGCGTCCACAAGTTTTTTCATCTCTGTCTCCATCGTAGCCGTCAGCATTTTCTTTTGCCTCAGGTTCTCGATTTCAGACAAAACAGACAGGGTATCTTTTGCTATGCCGCAGATGTTTCTTGATATTACAGCAAGTAATCCGGTAACAGCGCACGTTGCACCCAAAATGAGTATTACGGAACCCTTTGTCGCTCCAAGGATTTTAGTGTCTTCAGGTGCCTCGCCGACTGCAAGACCGACTCCGCGCACGATCTGATACCAGTCCTCTGCAGAGGACTTCCAATCTTTTATGTTGTCAATTGACGCGTCTCTCTTGAACCCGACGCGGATTGTGATGCGGTCTTCTGGAGCGTCGAAGCTTTCAGGGCTGAAACCCAAGTTTTTCAGAGCTGACGAGACATTGGTCAGCTTCTCCTGTGCCGAGTTCACTCGCTCTAGGCGGACTCTGATCTTCTGGTCCACGGAAGCCGGATCGTAAGACGCTGTTCGGACGATCTGCGATACATTTTCCGCCCCGGCTGGTCCAAATAGTTCCAGGACCTCCATCTGCTCCAGAAGCCGAAGCTGCTCCAGCGAAAGCTCTTGGAGACGGATCTCCTTCAGGAAGTCAACGAGATTGGTGAGCGGCTCCTCAACCGGCTGCTGTACTTGCTGGCTGGCATTGGTGCTCAGCACATTCAAAAGTGCATCAAAACGCTGGCGGATACCTTTGAAATAAGCCTTGTACCAATCCGAAAGGCCCTGAATTTCAATGGCATCCATTTTTGCGCCCCCTTAAGCTTCTTTGAAGTCAGAGCTATTTGAAGACAACTTCGTGGAGGGGGCAAGCATCTTCCGTCGTGCGCACTGACTATTTCCGGTTGTCATAAAGCAAGCTCAACCGTCTCACTCCGGTGATGAATCGTTTCCAGCCGGTCATGTCTGATCCAGAACTGGCTGCAACGCTTGATTAGCGGTTTTCGGTGGACTCGCGTTCTTCGGCTGAATGCCGACGATCGATTATAGAGACAATCGCGTTACGTTCATACGTCACGCTTGAGTTGTCCTCGGTTCCTGTCCGTCGTCGCCAGTCGTGGAGGTACCCCGACTATAAGCTGGCCTCTAGCAGCTTCACTTCATCATGGGTAAGGCTGAACATATCATATACGAGCGTATTAATGCGGTCTTCGTTCGCCTTGATTTCAGCAGATAGGCGGGCAATTTCGGCTTTGTCACGACGAATCCAGTCTTCCCACGCCGTGCGCTCTGCTAGTGGGATGTCTGCCTTCAGCACCTTCTTCACCTCTGCCCGGAAGGCCGAAAAGTCAGCCAAATCCCACCATTCAGTAAGCTTAGTCGATAGTTTTGGCTCTGTTCCGACAGGGGCAAGATCGGGGATACGCCGTGTCAACGCATGCTGTAGTCGGTACCGTGCTTCTGCGGCCTTCTGACTAGCTTGTGCCAGTGCGGATAGTTCAGCTTTCTTAGCGGGCATCATCGACGGGATCGGTACGGTTTCAACGTACTGAACGCGCAGCTCTAATCGCCATTCTCCGCCGCGCATCGCGCTGCAAATGCTACGGAGATAGAACCAAATCACCGTCGAATTAAGTAAAGCAAGCAACTCCCAATGCCCGCTTGGGTGGAAATATGTCTTATCGTTCGAAAAGAATCCAGTTTCATCGTATGAAAATTTGCGGCCTTGAGAGAAATGCGGATATGAAATCTTTGGCTTACTGAACGGTTCGGCATAAGCCTCCTGTGCCTGTTGAAGCTCAAACCATTCCTGCTTAGTTGCCCGTTTTTCTAGCTGATCCTTGAACGGCAGTAACCAATCTCGGATGGCCGGATAATCC
>JAIXZU010000151.1 GCA_027489415.1 Alphaproteobacteria bacterium | reverse complement strand
GTGGAGCCTTCGGGCGCGGGCATGTCGGCCTTGGCGAGGCGGTGACCGTCCGTGGCAACTGTGCGCAGGACTTTTTGGCCTTCTTCTTCAATAATATGGAAATAGACGCCGTTGAGGTAGGCGCGGGTTTCATCCGTTGAGGCGGCGAACTGGACGCGTTCCAGGGCTTTTTTGAGCTCGGCGGCGGTGAGTTTGAAGGAGGTGCCGCCTTCGACCTTGGTCATGTCCGGGAAGGCTTCGGCGCCGAGGGTGGCGAGGCTGAACTTGGCTTTGCCAGCGGTGAGGGCGAGGCGGCTGCCGCCGTCGGTGAGCTCGAGGTTCACCATGACGCCTTCGGGAATTTTGGACACAATTTCAAACAGCTTGAGAGCACCGACGGTGGTGGTGCCGGGTTGGTCCACGAAGGCTTCGGCGATGCCTTGGACGGAGAGGTCGTTGTCCGTCGCGGTGGTTTCGAGGCGGTTGTTTTCCGCATGCAGGCGGACGTTGCCGAGAATGGCGATGCTGCTGCGTTTTTCGACGACCGCGGACATGTGGCGGAGGGCTTTGAAGAGGGTTTCGCGCGAGATACTGAGTTTCATGGCTCAAAACCTATGCCTTTTGGGCTTGGGGGGCAAGCGGAGTGATGCGATTGTGTGCAGATTGCCACAGTGGGGTGGCGGCTTGCTGAATGGCAGAAAGATAGGTATATGATTTGTATCGTAACTTGGCACGTTTCAGTCATTTCGTTCTGAACTGCCCCAGCCAAGCCCCTTGGCGGGGCGGAGGACTTCGATGATCAAAGCCTTTCTTTTTGTCGATGCCGTCATGATTGGTACTTTGTGCGGCATAGCTTGTTACCGCATGGAAGCCCCCCTTTCCGATAGCATCGTGCTCGGACTGACTATCTTCTCAGTTTTACTGGGAATGGCCACCATTCACATTCAGGAATCCTAAACCGAACGCCCCGGAAAAATCCGGGGCGTTTCGCTTTTGCAGCAGATAGCCTGCACCTTACGGTACAGGCTATCTGCCTTGGAGGGTGCGGGTGACGAGTTCGACTTGCTCGGCGAGCTGGGCGTCCCGCGGGAGGAGGCTGGTGATGGTTTCGCAGGCGTGGATGACGGTGGTGTGGTCCCGGCCGCCGAAGGCACGGCCGATATCCGGATAGCTGCGGTTAGTGAGCTGTTTGGACAGGTACATGGCCACCTGACGCGGACGGGCGACTTCGCGCGCGCGGCGGGGGGAGTGCATGTCCGAGACGCGGACATTAAACTGGGTGGCGACCTTCTGCTGGATATCGTCGATGGTGATGACACGGGTGTAGACTCGGAAGAGGTCCCGCAGTTGTTCGCGGGCGGTGTCCGGCGTCAGGGTCTCGCCGGTGAGGCGGGCATAGGCGACGATACGGTTAAGAGCGCCTTCGAGTTCGCGCACGTTGCTGGCAATGTGCTGGGCGAGGAGATTGAGGACGGCGGGCGGCACTTCAAAGTTCAGACTTTCGGCCTTGGTTTGCAGGATGGCGAGGCGGGTTTCCTCCTCCGGGGCATGAACCTCGATGGTGAGGCCCGAGCCGAGGCGGGATTTGAGGCGGTCCTCGATATTCGCGAGTTCGTGCGGGGAGCGGTCGGCGGTCAGGACGATTTGCTTGCCGTCCTGAATGAGCGCGTTGAAGGTGTGGAAGAATTCTTCCTGGGTGGAGTCCTTGCCCGCGATGAACTGGATGTCGTCGATCATGAGGATATCGACGGAGCGGAAGATGTCCTTGAAATTCAGGGTCGATTTGTCCTTCAGGGCGCGGATGAACTTGTACATGAACTGCTCGGCAGACAGGTACAGGATGGTGGTGTTCGGTTTGGCGCGGGCCACGGCGTGGCCGATGGCGTTCATGAGGTGCGTTTTACCCAAGCCCACACCACCGTGCAGGAAGAAGGGGTTAAACGCAGGCTGACCGGCTTGGACGGCACTAGCGACACCCTGAGCGGCTGCAAAGGCGAACTGGTTGGATTTGCCGGTGACAAATTGTTCGAAGGTGTAGCGGCTGTCGAGGCGGGAGCCGGTGAGCCAGTCCGGCAGGGTGGTGCTGTCGGCTTCGGGCATCAGGGCCGGGCCGCCGGCGATGGCTGGAGCTGATTGCGTGGCGGCGGCAGGTGACGACGAGATTTGCGAGAACTGCGGGGCAACGTGGAGACTGATGGCTACCGGCGTGCCGATGGCCCCTTCCATCATGGCCTGGAGCTGGACCAGATAGTGACCTTCTACCCACTGGGCGATAAACGCGGTGGGTGATGCGAGCTGGAGCTGACCGTTGGAGGTTACCGAGGCCTTGAGCGGGGCCAGCCATGCGGCGTAGTCCGCGCTGCCGCTGGTGGACTCCAGCTGCGGCTGGATGGATTGCCATGCGGACAACAAGGCCTGGGGCGTGACTGACGCCATAGACCCGGAATGCACGACAGCGGGCGACTGGAACGCAGGGGATGGGAAGGACATGGGGGCCCCCTTTTGGTTGGTGTTGGGGATAAGTGTAGGGGGGGGGATGCTGGGTGACAAGAAAAAAGTTGTGAAAAATTAATGAGTTAATTCAACAAAAACACCCCATTCCCCGCGACGGGGGAATGGGGCTTATGACGAACGTACTTGTACCGGCCGGGCCGGTTGAAGGCCTACTTAGACGCGGCAGCCTTGATGCTGGCAGCCAGACGACCGATTTTACGGCCGGCAGCGATTTTACCGATGGCACCCTTCTGGGCAGCCTTGGAGAGTTCGCTCATGGCCGTTTTGAAGGTGGCAGCGATGGCGGTTTTGTCGCCGGCCTTGAGGGCTTCCTCAAACTTCTTGACGAAGGTGCTGACGCGGGAGCGGTTCGCGCTGTTGGCGGCGTAACGCTTGGCGTCTTGGCGGATGCGCTTGCGCTGCTGGTTGGTGTGGGCCATGGGGTGGGTCTCTCTCTTGGTGTCGTTCGTTTAGCCATTGTCGGCGAAGCTTGGGGCTTTGCCGGGTTGTGCCCACGGATGGGCAATTTGCGGGCACCTGACCCGGTTAAGGGCTGTATGGGCGCGTGGGGCGCACACTAGTGGGTGTGGATAAGTTTGACAAGGGGAAAATGCGGGAATGTGATGAAGAGGTTATTATGCCGCTTTTTCAAGGAGAATGGCCCCGACATCCGGCATATTCGGGCGGTGGGCGAGTTGGGCGATGTCCGGCCCGGCCTCACATGCCAGGGCGGTGACAGCCGGAATACTGCTAATGAGGGCGGCGGCCAGAGTGGCTGGCGTTTCGGCCTGCCATACAGCTGGAAAGCGTGGACGTAATTCTTCCAGTACCTTAGTGGCAACCGCCGCAGCTGCCGCGGCGGACAGAGCCGGACCGTGGGGCAGGAGTGCGGTAAAGGCTTGGAGGTAGGCATCGGTTTCCGTGCTGGCTTCTGCAAAACCTGCTGTTTGCCAGTAGTCCCGCAGTGATGGCCAGAGGTGACCCAGCCAAGATTCCCAGACCTGTACCGTGGGCCACGGGCTGCCGCCTGCACTGAGGGCGGCGAGGACGCTGAATAAGGGTTGGCCAGACCGAACCGGCCAGCCGCCGAGTTTCTGATTGAGGGTGTGTTCCTGCACCGCCAGATGTGTGAGGGCGGCCAGAGCGGCTTCCGGCGGTGATTCCATGCCCGGTTGGGCATTTGACGTGACAACTACGGCGAGAGATAGGCGTGCGGCGAGTTCTAAAGCGGATACGGGAGTACCTTTATGCTGGGTGGAGAGGGTGGTGAGAAGGGAGAGGTCGAGAAGGTCCATGTTGCCGTGGATGAGCCGAAGGGCTGGGCGTTTACGGCGTGACCAGACGGTATGGGCGGCCTGAGCGGCCTCATCCAGCCATTGATGGAGCGGCAGAGCGGATACGCCCTGCAGTGACACGCCGTAGGCTTCGATGTGATTCCGTTGAGCCAAGGATTCCAGTATGACCAACCCCTGCTGGCGGGATTCAGGGGTGGTAACGCCGGGGTGCCAGACTATGAAGGGTGGTAAAGGTGATGGGAGGTCTTCCAGCGATGCGGTGCAGAGGATGAGCATGAAGGCATCCGGATGAGTGGTTGCGGCCACTTGAGCCTGTGCCGCCTGGATGGTGGCAGGTGAGACCAGAACCAGATTACAGCCGGACGTAAGCAGGCTTTGGGAATGGAGGTGGGTGCGCCAGTCCAGCGCCATTTTACCGACGGTGTAGCCGAGGGACTCGCGCCACCAGTCCGGCGAGAGGGCGGGGTCCGCCGTCCAGCAGGCGTCCGCATAGGATTTGGACGGGTGGGAGGCATCGGTCTCGGCATGGTGAATTTGCAGCATGCACCGTTGATACCCGAGTTTGCCAAGAGGCGGCAAGTTATTCCGCCCAGCAAGCTCACCGGTTAGACTTGCGCAACCGTGCAGGCACGCGCTAGGATGCCGGTATGAAATATGCCCTGACCCTGATGCTGGCCCTTACACCCGTTCTGTTGACTGCGTGCAGCAAGGACCGCCCTTGTGTTATCTGTTACGAGGATGAATGGAGCCGCGAGCCCTTCCCCGGACAGCCGAAGCAGCATATCAAACCCCTCAGCCCTGAAGACCTGAAAGGACGGACGCTTCCCCCTGCGATTCATAATGAATTCGTGGACACGGTGTCGGCGTCAGTTCCCCAGATTGAGCGCTGGTAGGCTGTTTTTCAGTATTTCGCATTTCATCCAACAATAAAGAGGTAATGAACATGAAACCCTATGGATTTTTAGGTATTGGTGCGGTGGCAGGATTTGCCGTGGGAGCCATAGCCATGAACATGAGCAGTATGGACACCGCCAATGCGGCAGTGGGCAGCGCCAGCAAGGCTGAGATTGAAGCTGTGGTGCGCGACTATATTGCTGGCAACGGGCAAATGCTGATGGAGAGCATCCAGAACGCGGCCAACCGTGAGAAAGCCGAAAAGCTCTCCAAGATGATCAATGGCGACGTGCCCAGCAAAGGGCCGATTGATGCGCCGGTGACGATTGTGGAGTTCAGTGACTTCCAGTGCCCGTTCTGTGACCGTGTGCAGGGTGGATTGAATGAGCTTCGTGACAAGTATGGGGATAAAGTCCGTTGGGTTTACAAGAACCTGCCGCTGGACTTCCACCCCGAGGCACGCCCTGCCGCCTACGCCAGCCTGGCCGCGCACAAGCAAGGTAAGTTCTGGGAATACACCGAACAGCTGTGGGCCCAACAGGCCCAGCTGGGTGACAAAACCTATGTGGCGATTGCGCAAAACCTGAAGCTGGATATGGCGAAGTTTAATAAAGACCGTGCGAGCGACGAAGTGAAAGCCCAAGTGGATAGAGACCTTGCCGACGCCGAAGCTGTTGGTGCCCGCGGGACCCCGCACTTCATGGTTAACGGCCAACCGCTGAGTGGTGCCGTACCTGCGAGTGAATTTTCCAAGCTGATTGAAGCCGAACTGAGCAAAGCTGGTAAATAAGCCAAGACCTTAGGTATGGCGCAGCCCTCGATGATGCCCAACCGAGGCCGGATACCCCAGCCGGCTTCGGTTCGTTTGGTTGCGGGGAGGCAGGCACGGCGGCCCGCGCCGACGGCTTTCCCCTTACTTCCCGCGCTTGCGGCGGCATTTATTCTGCTGGGGGCAGCTCAGCTTGGTTTCTGGTGGTGGGAGGCCCGTTTGCCGGGAGCCCCTGCGCAGGTTGCCAGTAACCCGCTGCTCGAGTTGTTCCGCGGCCCCGAGATTCCCAGCAATGGGCGTGGCAGCCTGCGCGAGCCACAGCGTGTGAATGCCGCGCCCCTGCCCCAGAACCTTCAGTTTGGTGATGCGATGGCACGGGTGACTGTGACCATCTATACCGACCCCAGTTGCGGGGCGTGCCGCGAGCGTGTGCGCGCGTTAACTGCGGGATTGCCGATTGAAGGTGTGCGCCAGGTTTATAAGTTCTGGCCAGCTGACACACAACGGATGACACCGGGGATTCTGGTGGAGCTGGCGCGGCGCAGCGGCACCGTGCCGGCCTTCTGGCGCAGCCTGCAGGGTGCTGGAAGCAAAGACCTTGATGACGGCACGATGCTGGAGATGCTTGACCAAGCGGGCATACCCCTCACTGAACAACGGAGCGCCCTTGTGAATGATGGTGCTAACCTGATGATGGCACTGGAAGATGATATTCAAACTGCCCGCGAGGCACGCCTGCCCCCACCGCCGGTGATTGTGGTGGAGAACTATGTGCTGGACGGCACTGTTCTGACCCCAGAGCAGCTTCCTGCCTATGTGAAAAAGTTACTGAACGGGCGCCAGCTGCTGGAACGTGATGACCTTTGGCTGATGCGCCGTTAAAGCTGCTTAGTGATGATGGCCGGGTTTGGCGAGAGCGGCATCAAAGTGGAACGTATGGGAGCAGTAGGGGCACACCACGTGGGAAGGGTGGCCTGAGGCGTCGTCCACCATCGTGAGATAGACCTGCGGGTGCTTACTGAACTGCGGACCGGAGCAGACGACACGAAGGTGGCCGGTGCGGGTGACTTCCCCCTTGAAGGTGGAAGGTTTCAGGCTGGGTGTGATGGCTTCTGACATGCATGATTTTTAGCTTGGAGAAGCTACAATAGCAAGAGGTAGCTGCATTTCATGACTTGACCTCGTACGGTCACCTTATTCACGGTAAAAGCCCCCTGCACTGAGTGTGCAGGGGGCTTTGATAGCCGCTTTATTGCGGCTTAATGGTGAACATGACGCGGAACCAGCCTTGGTCCCCCTGTTCGAAGAGTTTTTTCAGAAAATCCTTGTTCTGTCTGGCACTGCTGTAGGGCAGTTTTTCCAGTGCTTCAGGGATTTTCCGGTTCGGATTGAGCATCAGGTGTGCGGCGTAGGAGGTGTCCAGCACGGCGAGGCCACGACCTTCCTTGACGGCAATGAAGTAGCCGTACTTGCTGCCCTCCTTGATCTTCAACACAAAGCTTTTGCTGGAGTTAGTGAAGATTTCGGCGATGCGAATCCGGTTTTCCGGGCCTTCGATGCGGTATTTCCCGCCGGAAATCTGCGTGATGTAGACGTCACGGTAGTCTTCACCGGCCTGCAGGCGGTACTTGCCCGTTGGAAACGATGTGATGCGTTTCCCGTTCGAGGGATAGGCATTGTTTGAACCTTCGAAGTTGGCATGGGCCAGACTGGCGGGCATGATGAGAAGCAGGGCGATGAGGATTTGAAACAGCTTACGCATGGGGGCCTCCTGAAACGGTAAGCGGTGATTAGGTACCCTGCTGTGACATGATCGTATACAAATGTCAACATCCTTCAGGAGGGTTTTGAGGCTTTGGGCTTGCGAGTTAGCTTAAAAACCCTTATCAGTGCGGGCGGAGCACCCGTAGCTCAGCTGGATAGAGTACTTCCCTCCGAAGGATAGTACCGGGTGCAGACAGAAACACATCGCCCCAAGGGGTTAGAACAGAAATTGGTGGCCTTGCTACTGTTCTAATAAGGTTATAGTAAGGTCGCAGCACAAAACCAAGTGCACCCGTAGCTCAGCTGGATAGAGCGTTGCCCTCCGAAGGCAAAGGTCATGCGTTCGAATCGCGTCGGGTGCGCCAAATTTACAAATTCAATTAATGAGTTCATAGTTCTCTACGCCAATCTTTAAGGAGAACCAGACTTGAGTCTTAAACAAACCCACCGATTTATATTTCGCCTAGTTGGCTGTTTGCGGCCAAGTCCCAGCGATGCACCCATTATGAATATGGCAGATGTGCTGACGATACTCCAAACCCGCTTCGATGCTGGTCAAGCACTCAAGCCTTATAATAATGGCTCTGTTATATTTCGTATTCGTCAAATTAAGTTCTTTAATCAAAACAAGTATGCTGTCGTTCTGTTAAGCACGGCTGATAAAGATTTTACCATCCCCCAAGTAGAAAACTTTGATAATGGCAATATTCGTACCGTTGATGTAGCTGCCAATGAGGGTAATGCGTATTCGGCCCACCTATTGATTAAACTTGCTCCTCAGGAAGAAGGCTTACCCAAGCACAAGATGCTTTTGGAGCATGTGCCCGGCATCAGCCGCCATTATGTAAAACTATTTCTTACTAGCGAGATTAAGGAAGGTCATATGGGCACTTTCCAAAATGTTAACCACGAAGAAAAGAGGTTTCGCGCCCTACTTGAGCTTGACGGAAAACCGTCACTTACTATTCGGGAGGCACTAGAAAATGGTGGTGTGCTTGAAAACATTTCTTTTGTAACCACAGGGCTGCGACAGGATGGGACAGATGAGGAGCCCTGTATTGAAGATGAATCCGCCGAGATAACACTTAAGGTGGCTCGTGGTGTAACTAGTGACAGAGCTACTGGGCTTCTTCAGCGTCAAATAAACAAATTCAAAGAATTAGGCTCTAAAGAATCTGTTATTAGAATTCATACTGACAAAGGGACACGTTCGGCATTTATTGATTTGACTGAAGAGGATAACTTCCTAGAGCAAGGCTTTTTCCAACTGGAAAAAGTAGATGACTTCGCAAATCCGCTTCAGCAAGCACCAGCTCAAATTAGAGATGACCTTGTGTATAAAATGATTGGGCTCTTGGAAGCTGATGAAGATGAACAAGAAGGAGTAGCAAATGCTTAAGCATGATATTGTCAGGCTATTCGCACCCTTTATTTATCTGAGGGTTAAAAACGTTAACCACGCTGTATTTCAATTTCTTATACCATTGCTTGTGTCCCTGATTACTTTTGTAATGGTTGATGCTAGCGGGGCAAGTCCCTCGGTAGGATTCTTTT
>JAIXZU010000051.1 GCA_027489415.1 Alphaproteobacteria bacterium | reverse complement strand
GGCCGCGAAGTTTGGATTCAGGCCAGTTACAACCCTGTATTTGGCAATGACGGCAAGCCTTACATGGTAACCAAATATGCGAGTGACATTACCAAACAGAAGAGCATTGCACGGCAGACTGCGGAGGTTGCTTCGTCCGTTGCGGCGGCGACGAGCGAGATGACCAGCTCCATTCAGGATATTGCCCGCAGCATGGCGATGACACGGGACAATGTGCAGACGGTTTCCAATGAAACCGCACAGGCAACCCGCTTTATTGACCAGATGGTGGCTGCAGCGCAGAGCATGGGCGAAGTGGTGAACCTGATTAATGCCATTTCCAGCCAGATTAACCTGCTTTCCCTGAACGCTGCGATTGAAGCGGCGCGGGCGGGTGATGCCGGACGCGGGTTCTCGGTTGTGGCGGACGAAGTGAAAAAGCTGGCGAACCAGACGAGTAACTCCACGGAAAAAATCGTTTCCGAAATTGCCGGTATGCAGAAGATTTCCGATGATGTCTCCCATACCCTTGTGAAGATTAAGCACCTAATTGAGGGCGTTATGGAAAGTGCCAACACCGTTGCGGCGGCGACTGAGGAGCAAAGTGCCGTGACCAACGACATTGCGCAAAACGTGATGATGGTAAGTGACCTTGTGAACCGGAAATAAGCCCAGCTTATGAACTTGCCCCATGGTTTGCCATGGGGCTTTTTGTATTTAAAGCTGTTTAAGTGATTCGCCCCTGCCCTGCATTGACATATGGATGATGTTTACACAGTTGGGCGGGTGTGGAGATTATGCGAATTTTCTTTTTGGCGGTGGCGAAGGGTTTTAACGGAGCGGAGCGTTTATTGATGATGGAAGGTGTCAATAATCGTGCTTGCACGATACAACATATGGTTGTGGTATATACCGGATACGTCTCAACACAAGGTTATAAGGATTAGACGATGGACAAGACGCTTTATGACTTAAGCCGGCTTGAGGAGATTCTGGACAAGACCCGTGGTGATTTGAGTGAAGTGGATAAAGCTGCCTACTACGCGGCGGCCAATACCATGGCCCAAACGATTATCAACCGTTGGAAAGCCATGAACCTGAATGCGTTGTTGATGATTGAAACCGAGATTAAAGACCTGATGTGGCACATGAATACCGTGCTGGGGTTCATGCAGCCGATTATCAGTGTTGAGGGCCATTTTGAGAAGGCCAAAGCCAAGCTGGCCAGCCTGCGGCACAATATTGAAGACCGGCAGGTGATACGACTGGAATACCACCGCAAAGAGGGCTAGCTAGAGGCCCAGCAGCGTGCCCAGTTGGTGAGATTTGAGGCCGAAGTGGGCTTTGGCTTCGGTGATGGTTTTTTCGATATGCTGGCGCGCATTTGCTGAAAGCGGGGTAGTGTTACGGACGGCGGTGATCATGACGTTTTTTGGGGTGTGTTCGGCGCCGATGAATTCGAACAGATTGGTGGTGTAGCCCGCGAGTTCCAAGTACTGGGCACGGAGAGCGTCCGTCACCATTTCCGCCATTTTTTCCTCATACGTACCGAATTTCAGCATGAAGTTGAGGGGGTGGGTGCCGGGTGCCTTCATGCCGCGGCGGACCTGTTTGTGGCAGCAGGGCGCGGTGACGATGAGGGCGGCGTTTGCTTTGATGGCTTTGGCGATGGCGTCGTCGGTCGCGGTGTCGCAGGCGTGGAGGGCGATGACGATTTCGGTGTTGAGTGTTGAGTGTTGGGTGTTGAGTGAGGTGTCCGCGATGGTGCCTTGGGTGAACTTCAGGTTGGTGAAGTTGGATTTTTTGGCGATGGCGTTGCAGAGGTCGACCATGTCCTGGCGGTATTCGATGCCGACGACTTCGGTGGGGCGTTTGAGTGTGTTCGTAAGGTGGTCGTACAGCGCAAAGGTCAGGTAGCCTTTGCCGGAGCCCATGTCCGTCACGCGGATGGGAGTGGAGGTTTCCGGCAATTGTTTGATGAGGCTGTCGAGGACTTCGATGTACTTGTTAATCTGGCGGAATTTGTCTTGGGCGGATTTGAGGACTTCGCCTTTGGCGTCCGTCAGGCCCAGCAGGTGGAGGTAGGGTTTGGCGTCAGCCCCCTGCCCTACTTCTAGGATGCGGTTTTTGGCGCGGTCGTGGGAGGTATCCGGCACCGTGGTTTGGGTGGCGCCGTGGTAGGTGATTTCGAGATTCTTGCCCTGTTTGAGGAGGAGGATATCGTTTTTCAGGGTGAAGAGTTTGGCGCTGGTGAAGGTATCCGCCATCAGTTTGGCGAGGATGGGCAGGCTTTCCTCCGGCGTGTAGTTCTTCACGATATCCTTCGTTTTGTGGTGGTAGGTGAAGCTGAGCTTGAGTTCCCGCTTGACGGTGATGAGGCGGATGTCGATGGTTTTGAGATCTCCGGCGCGGTCAGTCGGCTTCGTGAAGGCCATTTTGACGAAGGTTTGAGTGGCGATGGCGGATTGCATGTCATCGAACCATTGGCGGAGAGTGGGGGGATATTTCATCGTGATTCGTGTTTTCGTGATTCGTTATTCGTCGGTTTCAATAGGCATACCGAGCGAGGCGTACCATTCGGCGTAGGGGGTGGTTTTGGCCTTGTGGCGGGTGTAGTCGGTGAGGTCTCCGTCCGTCCACCAGACCGGGCCGCGTTCGCCAAGAGCGATTTTGAGGCGGTTGACCTCGGCGTGGGCCCATTTTTCGGCGCGGGCGTCCTGCTTTTTCTTTTGGGTGGCGACGTCGCGGCGGGCCATCATCAGCTGGTGGGTGAGCTTTTCGCGTTCCGTGGCGGTTAAATGCGGGTTGGTGGTGCGCCAGAGGCGGCCTTTGACGACGAAATAGCGGCCGTCCGGCGTGGTGGGGTATTTTTGGGAGTCTGGGAAGATTTCGGGCATTGGGTAGGGTTAATGGATTAATGGGTTGAGGGATAGGGGGTTGTTGCGTTTTTTGGAAAATAAATGTATTCAGTTTTTAAGGCATTGTGCCGACTTGACCTTACTTTCCGTTTTGAAGGAGATGAACAATGACCAAATATGCTGAAATCGGGCGGATTCCGATGGCGACTTCGCTGACGTTTGTGGGGCACACCGCCCCGCCTGAACAGGGTGACGTGATGCTGAGGGCTCATTTCGATGTGCCGCTGGCTGAGCTGTTCCGGGGACTGCGCACCTTCGAACATGCGAGCAAAACCGAGACTGGCGAAATGATGGCTAACCGCGGTGCGACCATTGTTTTTGGCGTGACGCGCAAGCAGCTCATCGACTGCGACAGGGCGGATACGTCCCATATGTGGTCCGGCGAGTTGCAGTGGCATGACTATGTGCTGCTGAAGGGTGTGGACGGTGAAGAAGTGCTGATTGAGGTGCAGGTCAATCAGATCGTTCTGCCGAACCCGCTGGGGACGCCGGCACTGGAAAGCCCGCGCATCATCGTTGGTTCGGTGCATGGGGCGCAGATTGCGCTGAAGCAGGAGCAGGACGCTGCATGAACGATTGAGGCCGAAGGGGTTATTCCCCTCCGGCTTTTTTTGGTTAGCGGTTGGTTAGCGGGCGGGTTTCGCCGACTTTGAGGAGCCAAGTATCCGATTCCGGCAGGCCGGAGGCTTT
>JAIXZU010000141.1 GCA_027489415.1 Alphaproteobacteria bacterium | reverse complement strand
TCGGTCGCCCTTATCATTTTCCTCTGGCCCGCCCTCGGCTGGGCCGCCATTCCCACCGGCATGGTCTTTTCGCGGTTATTGGTGATGGACCTCACCACCTACACCCTCCCCAACATCTATACCGTGCCCCTTATCTGCATAGGGCTGTGTTATGCGCTGTTTCATGGCCAGTTCGGGCAAGCCGTCATGGCACTCTGTATTATGCTCTCATTCAGCCTCACACTTGGCCACTACCGCGTCTCCATGGGGCTGGGGGGAGGGGACTTCAAACTCCTCGCCGCCCTGTTCGCTTTCCTGCCGCTTACCACGGGCTTTTGGGCCATTGCCGTAGGTAGCTTGCTGTGGTTACCGATAGCCTGCCTCAAACCCAAGGCCATGGTGCCTTTCGGCGTGCCGCTCATTCTGGGCTGGTGCCTTATGCTGCGCTTCCCCCACTTGCCAAACTGGCTCATCTCCACCATATCATAACGGATATGGCCAAGTTCGTACCCCACACTGTCAAACCGGAAGCCGCGCACGCGTGCGCATGGCCGCAGTGTGCCGAACCCGGCATTTTCCCGGCACCCCGTAACCCGCGTAATCTGTCGGAACGCCAGTATTTCTGCGAACCGCACATCAAGCTGTTCAACAGCCGCTGGAACGGCCTCGACGGCTTCTCCGAACACGAAATTTACCAGATGCAGGACGGCGCCGCGACATGGCAACGCCCAACTTGGAACATCGGCCTCGGTGCCGCAGGCGGCATCAACGGCGCCAAAGTGGAGCATCCGTTCACGAATGCGGACGATCTCTTCGGCTTCTTCAAAAGCCGTGTCGCGCGGGAAAAAGCCGGAGAATCACTGCCCTCCACCGCCCATCTACCGGCGGACGTCAAGGAATCCTGTGCCATCTTCGGTATCGAACAACCGCTGGAAGTGATGATGCTGAAGAAGCGTTACATCAACCTGATGAAGCAACACCATCCGGATGTGAACAAGGCCGAAGCCGCCGCCGAACAAACCAAACGCATCAACATCGCCTTCCGTATTTTAACGGACTACGCCGAACGCTACGGCCTCCAAGCCGCTTAATCCCTTACGAAGACATCTGGGCCCTGGCTCTACCTCTGCCCCCAACGCAAAACGCACCACGCAAAACGCAAAACGAAAAAGGGGCCGCAGCCCCTTAAATCACATTCCCCTGCGGGGATATATCCGGCATCGGAATACCCTCAAGCGGCGGCATTAACCCATCATGCGCATCATCCGAAGGCGCAACCGGCACCGTAATCATGTCGGGGGGGAAGCTCGGTTCCGTGGGCATCAAACGGGCTGGTATGGTGTCCACGTCAGGGTTGCCACTGGCGTGGTCAACCGGCGGCAGGTTCAAACGGGTCGGGATATCCTGCGGCGCAGCCACTTTCCATTTGCGGGCATCGCGCATGCGCAGTTCCCAGCCAATCTGCTCGGCTGTTTTCCTTAAAATGGACTCCGTCAGGTCAAACATCCGCGCGCGGTCACGCTCTTTGGTCGGCCCACGGCCGTTGTAATCCTCACGTTTCTGGGTCTCATCAAACCGGTAGGTTCGCTTCAGCACCACGCTGCTGTCAGGGCGGCGGGCAATCACGTCCACTTCAAAGGCCACATGGTAACGTCCCCAATGCCCGCTCCAGAAGGTTCCGGTCTGGATATTCGTCACCAGCTTGCGCACGTCCACTTCCACCTTGTAGTGCTTGGGCATGCGGGGGCGGTAGCTCAGGTATTTCCCTAAAATCCCCGGTACATTGGTCGTCACACCCGCCATCAGGGTGTCAGGGTCGTACTGGTAAATCATCTGGTCGTTGGTTTCCAGCACCATGCTGCGCGGGCGGCGGCTATCGGTAAAACGCACAATTTCAACGCTAAAGTCGCTACGGGCCAGCAATAACTCTTTTTCAGTCGGGTCACGGTAGGTCCAGCTGCCGGTTTCATCCAGCGGCACTTTATCAATCCCCTTGCTCACATCCAGTGTCGGGGTTGGTATCTCAATAATACAACCCGCCAGCATGCCGGAAACCACCAAAACAGCCAGCAAGCTTAACGCCCGCCCGCTTGTCTGTGTCACCGTACGCCCTCTGCCAGGGTTGTATCGAATTGTTTCGCCAGTTCTGCTACGCATGAATCCATTACTTTCTGCCACATCGTCGCGTTACGCGGCGCTGCGGTCAATGGGGTGGTGGTGCCTTGTGCGCGGGCCTGTTGCCAAAAATCCCACCAACTCATGGGGGTAATCCGCTCAATTGCGTCACATTTGGCGTTCATTTTGCCTAAAACGGCGTTCTCCATGCTGCGCGCGCGCAGGCTCACATCCATGCTTAGCGCGTAGCTGTTGCCGCTGCTGCTCATTTCATAGCTGTTTAGGGTCACATCCAGCTTGGCTGGGGTACTCGCAAACACACTGCGCCCCACGCTATTGCGCCAGCCGGTCATGAAGCTGTGCACCGTAAACGGCTCACTCGCCATCATCATGGCATCGTCCTGCTTGCGCAGGTCTTTAAACTCACCTAACTGAAATTCATACGCCCAAGGCCCCACTTTGGGCGGAACCCGCCCCGCACACCCACCAAGCCCCAGCACCAAAGCCAAAGCAAGCAACACCCACCCGAAACCTAAGCCTCGTTCCTCGCCCCTCGTTCCCCGCACCTCCGCGCGCAAACAACCCGCTCGCGCCCGGCTAAATCCTTGGTTATGGAAATCTCGCACCATACGTCACCTTCTTGTTGCAGCAAGTCTCTCACTGCTTGGCCTTGTTGCCAACCCACTTCCATGCATAGCCAGCCACTTGGCTGCACAAGCTCGCGGCCCCACGCTATCAGGCGGCGGTAGAACACCAGCCCGTCAGGGTTGGGCACCGCACCGGTTAACGCCAGCCGCGGCTCAAAGTCCTTAACCTCTTGCTCCAGCTCTTCCCATTCCGCATCAGTCACATACGGCGGGTTGCTCATCAAGAGGTCGAACCTCTCCGTAACCCCGTCCAACCCGTCACGCTCCTCTATCCGGAAGCGCTCTGGCGCCACCCCCGCCTGACCAATCGCTTTCCGCGCATGCGCCACGCACTTACCACTTAGGTCAACTGCAAAGGCGCGGGTTTCCGGCCTTTCCAACAGAACAGTTCCCACAATTGCCCCGCTGCCCACCCCCACTTCACACACATACGCGGCTTTACCCACCTCAATCCGCTGCAAAACCGCTTCCACCAACACTTCCGTGTCCGGTCGGGGTATCAGAACGTCGCTCGTAACCGCCCATGGCCTTCCAAAAAACCAAGCATAACCAAGCACTTGCGCCAGCGGCTCTCCCGCCATTCTTCGCCGCACCATGCTTTCCAAAACATCAATCTTATCAATAGGGAAGGGGGCCTCAGCCCCCATCACCAAACCCAGGTCATCAAGCCCTAAAACGGCCTTAACAATTTGTTTTCCTTCATTTTGTGCAACGTCATGGGTACTCTCCAAACGGGCCTGAACCTCCCGCCAAACCGCCCCAATAGTCCGGGAAATACTCTCAGCCAATCTTGTTTCTTGTCTCTAGTGTCTTGTTTCTAAACGCTTATTCCGCCAATGCAGCCAACCGTTCCGCCTCATCAGCGCGCTGCAAGGCATTCAAAAGCTCCACCAAATTCTTCCCACCCATCATCACATCTGGCAAATTATGTACTGTTAATTCAATACGATGGTCGGTAACCCGGTTCTGCGGGTAGTTATAAGTCCGGATTTTTTCACTCCGGTCACCACTTCCCACCATACTGCTCCGCAATGCTCCCATCGCATCCGCCGCCGCCTGCCGCTTAGCCGCCAGCATACGGGAACGCAGGATTTTCATAGCCTTATCCTTGTTCTTCAACTGGCTTTTCTCGTCTTGGCAGGTCACAACCAATCCGGTGGGAACGTGCGTAATGCGCACGGCACTATCGGTGGTGTTCACACTCTGTCCACCCGGCCCACTGCTTCTAAACACATCAATTCTAAGGTCTTTATCCTCAATCTTGACGTCAACTTCTTCCGCTTCCGGCAAGGTCGCCACCGTCGCGGCACTGGTATGCACGCGGCCTTGCGTTTCTGTGGCAGGCACGCGCTGCACACGGTGAACGCCACCCTCGAATTTCAATTGCTGGAAGACATTTTGCCCCGCAATACGCGCCACAATTTCGCGGTAGCCGCCCTTTTCGGCCTCACTGAAGTCCTGAATTTCCACTCTCCAGCCCAAAACAGCTGCTAAAGCACTGTACATCCTGAACAAATCACCCGCAAAAATCGCTGCCTCATCACCACCGGTTCCGGCCCGAATTTCCAACATAACGTTGCGGCTATCATGCTCGTCTTTGGGCAGCAGCATCACTTTCAGCTTATCCGTCATCGCGGGCAAGGTGGCTAACGCCTCGTCATACTCCGCTTGGGCCAGCTCTTTAAAGTCACGGTCAGCGGTCGGGTCAGCCATCACCGCAGCCGCTTCATCCTTGCTATCCAATAGCTTAATGTACTTCTTAAACTCTTCTACAACTTCACGCATTTCTGCATATTCGCGGTTCAGCGCGGTCATGCGGCTAATGTCACTGACAACATTGGGGTTCTGCAAATCAGCCTCTACCGAAGCGAAGCGCTCTAAAATCTTAATACCTTGGTCGCGTAAATCCATGGGGTAGCTCTATCCCAACCAGCTCTCCACCGCAACCACCCTTGAAAAACAACCCTCAAATACCCATATCCACCCATAAGGCGCAAATGCCGAAAAATCACACCGTTTCGTTACAGGGCTCTAGCCCTAAGTCACGGTGTGCACCCGTTCCCCAGCTGCAAAGGCAGCCAAACTAAGAAAGGTCCCGAAATGGACCCGATTAAAATGATCGAAAGCCTTGGAAATGCAATTCCGGGCTTGTTTGTGGCCCTGTTTCTCGCCGGCGTCGTCGTCGCCAGCGTCTTTATCTGGAAGGCCTTCAAGGCCCCCAGAAAAAGCGCCTTACAGGCCGAGGTCAAGGCACTCAAGGAAAGAGCCGAAAAGGCTGAAAAGGAGAGGGACGCCCTCTTCGAGCCCGTGAAAATGGTTCTGCTTCCGATGAAACCCACCGACCGCTCCATCACGATGGAGGCCCACATCGCGGCCCACAAGGCCAGTTTGTCGGACCCGTTCGAAGCCGGTCGCAAGCTCAGCGATTTTATCGCTGAAGAAGCCGCCAGCCTCAACGTTTTGGCTAAGGCGTCTGCCTCTTTCGGCGAAACGAAAAGGCTGAAAGGCATGTCATACACTTGGCACGCCACGCCTGAAATCCTGAATCGCCTTGCAGAAGGCAGTCAGGACGAAAAGGGCCCCGTTCTCAAGCTTCGTCTGACGGAGGAGAAAGTTCGGAGTCTGCAGGAAGAAATGCAGGCTCTGAGAGACCAGAATACCCAGCTCGTCGGACAGGTATCGGACAAGAACGATATCATCGACTCGCTCAATCAGCGTCTCGATAATCTTGTTCTTGAACTGGCCAAGACGACCGACGGCAAGCTTGCCATCAAGCATGCTGAACTGAAGGGCCAGCTTAAAGGCCGCAGCGATGCGGCCACAAGTCTGGAAACTATCTTGCCTTTGGTTGTTCGCCAACCCGACAACCAGAAAAAGGATAACCAGAAAAAGGGCGGTCAGCAGGGCAACAACCAGCAACAGCAGGGCGCCAACCCTTAATTATCCAGTAACTGGATGTATATCGACAAAAAAAGGCCCCGGATCCCGGGGCCTTTTCTA
>JAIXZU010000093.1 GCA_027489415.1 Alphaproteobacteria bacterium | reverse complement strand
TAAAAAACATCCCAACCTCAAACTCCCAACTCCTGATTCCTGATTCCTAAATTACAACCAACCCCACAACTCTCCACCGCTCCCCTCCCACTTTCCTTACATTGCCCCAAGCTGGACAACAAAAAATCAAGCCCACCGCCATTTCCCACAACTCCACCCGCCCCAATTCCACGCACTGTCCATCCGCGCTCAACCGACAAAACCAAAACAAGTCATAAACTTAAACCCACATAGTTGTACCCTGGGTTGTAAAAAGTCCTCCCCCTTGCCAAAAATACCCAATCAGCCTAGCGTGCGGGCATGAACGCACCAACCGAACTCGCCCTCGAACTCCAGTCCCGCATCCGCAAAACGTTGCCGGACGCCGAAGTTCACATCGAAGACCCCGACGGCGCCCACCTTTCCGCCGTCGTCGTCAGCACCAGCTTCGCAGGCCTCAGCCGCATCCAACAACATCGCCTTGTCTATCAAGCACTTGGGGATGCTTTTGAGACCGACCTCCACGCCCTCCAACTCACCACCCGCGCTCCCACCGCCAACTAAATCAAGGAAAAACTCCATGGAATACCTCACGCCCGAACTCAAATCCCAAATCGAAGCCCAAATCAGCAGCGCCCCCGTCGTGCTCTACATGAAAGGCACCGCATCCCAACCCATGTGCGGCTTCTCCGCCCGCGCCGTTGGTATCCTCAACAACCTCGGCGTCAACTTTACCGATATCAACATCTTGGAAAGCGACGACCTCCGCATGGGCCTCAAGGAATTCAGCCAGTGGCCCACCTTCCCGCAACTCTATGTTGCCGGAGAACTCATCGGCGGCGCGGATATCATGGTCGAAATGTACCAATCCGGCGAACTCGCTACCCTCCTTGAAAAACAAGCATAACCAAGCATTTAAAAAAGCGCCTCAGGCGCTTTTTTTTACATCGTGCTCAAGTCCACAGGCTTGGTCGTCTTAATCCAGTCCTCCATGGCAATCTGCAACTGCTGGATACTCCAACCATGCCACCACGCCATCATATAAAGCGGTAGGTTAGTCTGGTAAACCATATGCCGGAACTGAACAACTTCAATCCCCGTCTGCCGCATATCCCAAAGCGCGTCATGCACGTTCGGTATCACCTCATCCAGCGCCAGCGGGCCATCTACTTGGTTTCCCTCACTATCCAGCCACCATCCCGGCGCAGGTAATTTCAGCTTATTACCCTGCTCGCTTAAATACGGCACGGGGCAAAGCCTCACAACAGCTTCAAGGTCCAGGTCTTCCACCAAATAGCGCGTCAGGTCCGGGTAGTTCTTGACCGGATCAGGCTCCGGCGTAAACAGCCTGCTTTCATCTTTCAGCCACATCGCCGGTTCCTCGGGCACATCAACCGTCGGCACATAGGCACTGATAGTCACCCGCGGGTTGATAATCGGCACAATCCGGTCAGTCACATCCGGCGGGCTAGCCCCTTGAGTACGATTGGTTGGGTGTAGCTCAGGGTACCAGAACGTATCAAGCTCGAACTCAAACTCCGCCGGCAGCGGGTGGTAACCAATCCCAGCCGAATAATCCTCACTAGGAACACGCTTGATACAGCTCCGCGGCTTTAAACCATTATCATAGCGGCGGTCAAACTCGGGGGCAGAAAACGTATCAAAACCACTCATCGGCACTACAGGGAAGAACCGGTGCTCCATATCCTCAGGCACTTCCACAAAGCGCCGCTCGCCAATCAGGGGCGTTTTATCAAATTCAGCCAGTACTCGGTCAACGCTCTCGTAATAATAATGCAGGGGGTCCCATATGGGGCCGCTTAATTGCATGAACCGCCCAATGTTAAGGTCCCAGCCCCAAATCGCAGGCGCTTCAAAGTGCTCAGGGTGTGTCGGTATCCATGTAGCCCGCCAATCATCAAGCGTGCGTGGGTGGGGCAGGTACAAATTCGGCACTAACGGGTCAGGGTCGGTCGCATTCGGGCTTACATAACCAGTACCGTCACTCACAATCACCTTAGCCATGTGCACATGGGTCGCTGTTACAAAACCAGGCTCAAGCACCTCTAAAATGGTCCCTTGCGGAGACTTATCCCCCCGCTGTTCAATCACATCATGCAGCCCAATCACTGCCCTGCCCGGCCAGTAATCTTCCAGCTCAAAGTTCGGGCCAACCACATGGAAACCATTGCAAGCTTCAAACGTCGGTATAAGGGTACAGCCCGCCATATAAAGCTTCTCAACCTCATCATCACCGATACTATCCAACCACGCCGCATAATCGGTTCCACTGGCCCTGCCCTGCCATGCTGCCAGAACCTGTTCTCCGAGCTTACGCGCCGCCAACGGGTTAACATTCATATTTTCGCCACGGGCATACACCATCTGGGTCTGCGGTAGCTTCCAGCCGTCCCCATAGAAAGTATCAAGGCGGAGTTTATACGGGTACAGGTTGGCCCCCATATAAGTGGCGTTCACCAGCTCGCCGTCTTCACCTGAACCACTTAATTGCCCGTTAAACCCCATGCTCATTTCAAGGCAGCGGAACTTTGTCAAAAACACACGCTCAAGTAAATCTTGACCTTCCATCGCCTCAACCCCCCGGCAAAAACGCGGGAAGGTGCATAACGGCACAAACGGGTTAATGTCCTCTATCGGTGTGCCTTCGGGGAATTGATAAGCCGCCCACTCGCTATTTCCCTTACGCTCAGGCCCAAAACCAATATAAACCGCACGCCCACACAAATCCTTCACAAACAAAGGCGAAAGCGGCACCCACTTATCCATGGCCATGGATTCAATAAAGGTACTATCACGCACAACGTTGTGACCATCAGTTGTCCCATCAGGCGCCATCAATACGTTCCCGGAAACCCCCTCAGCCTCAACAGCCTCAAATGGGTCCCGCCCATACCAAGTATCAGCCAACTCAACATCAATCAAGATGTTGGGGGACTCCCCAAGAGTCAAATCATACCGGCTGTGAAAAGCTTTTATTTTCATTTTTATTTTTCAACTATCAAAATTTAATTAATTATCATCTGAATCATTACTATTTTTGGAACGTTTAACGGTCATACCTTTTGATGAGATATTATCTCTCTTCGCACCGTCATCATCTATACCTAAGCTAGCCGTACGATAGTACGTCTTACCGTTATCAAGGCGCGTATCTTCACTGAAAACACCGCTAATAATATCCCAAAGTGAAGGATCCTGAGATTGTATGGTCGCCTTGGCTCTAGTGTAAGCTTCTGCTGAAATACCTGCTGTAGCATATGTCATACTACGTTTCTGCCCCTTATCATCAACGTATTCAACTTCACGAGTTAACGAAACGGAACTATCATCAAGGTCCTTAATGGCTTGAGTAAACAAACTAAATGCACGGCCAAGGTCTTCTTTATTGACCTTGCCAGATATTCCTTCAGTAAGTGATTTAACTAATGAGTCTAACTGGCCAGTAACACCATTTTTACGGACAGGCGCACTTTTGTGAGCAGCTGCATCAAACTTGATACCCTCAAGCTCAAACATCTTGGCAAATTCTTTATTAATTGCCTCATTTAATTTTGCCTTACGCGTCGCGGATCTAGCAGGTGCAATATATGCAATCTCTTCATACTTAGTTGCTCCCTTCTCAGCAGCCTCGTCAAATACAGCCTCAAGCTTCATTAACTTACCCTGCCCTTTCAGCATCTCAGTCGCATATTTATCCATTGCTTCACGCTGATAGTTACGCAGCTGCTCCCCAGCAAGCTTGCCCTCTTTGGCAAAATCATAAGCTGGCTTCGGAAGGCTAGCCGCTGCCTTGAGCACCCCGTCAAATCCGTTAGCCGCAATTTGAGTCTGTAGGAACTCAGCCTTCATACGGTTTTCATCACCACGGAACTCAACCAACTTCTCATACTGAGCTTGGCTATCCTTGAAGCGTATTTTTCCCTCTACCATCTTAGTGTGCCCACCAATCAGGTAATCTGTGCCAACATCTTTACGAGCAAATGTCGCAGCAGCCGCAGCACTCCGGTTCATATTCCGTGTTGAATCCCAGTCATTATTACCGCGTAGGTATTGCTTTTCAGTCAATCCATAATGAGAAATCATCATATCGTCAAAGCTACCGGCATACTTTTTAGTCGTGATGTCACCTTTAAATTTATGTAAAGCCTGAGCAGTCAAAGCCGTATTAACTTCCTCAATCTTGTAGTTAACCGGTGTGCCATCAGCATTAAGTTTCAGCTGCATATTTGCATCTAATGCGGCTACAGGGAGCTTGGTTTTCTCATCAATAACAACCTTGCCATCGTTATCAACCTGAATAGCACGCTTAACTGTCATGGACTGTCCCTGCATCAAGAACGCCTCCTGCCGGACGGACGCCACACGGTCTGCAGCCTCCATTCTCCCAAGTCCAGTAAGTTCACCAGCAGTCATAAAGTTTCTAAACGTTGTATCAGACGGGTTTCCACCACGAATAGACTGAGAATTAATAACCATCGCCTCATATTGGCTTCGGCTCTTAGCAACTGCTTCACTGGCAGTCTGGCGCGCTAGGTCGGCTTGTACTTGGAATGCCCCAACTGCAGCCATAGATTGATACTGTGTCCCAGCAGCAATCGGCGCCATTTCTTTATTAAAGAACCCCATACGCTGCGCATCAGCCTGCAATTGCTTATATTCCTTACGCCCACCAACTGCATTCCACGCACGGGCGCGTTCTGGCGCTTGGTAGAATTCATTAGTAGCCTCGGCAATAGCAGGGCCAATAACCGGAATTTTTCCAAGTGCGCCCTTACCACCAGTTGCAGCACCATAAATACCACTCCATACAGTCTGACCAAACCCCGGCATATTATCAGCTGCTCCACGAATTTCAGCCGCTTGACGCATCTCACTTAGCGTACCCATCCGCGCCATCAACTCACCTTGGGTCAAGGCAATAGGGTCAGTTTCTGCCAGTTTTTTGCGGTAAGCCTTATTGGCCGCCATATCGCCCTGCCCACTGGCAATCATCGCATCTACACGGGCAAGCTCGGCAGATATCTGATCATTCATATTGCGGGTATAGTTTTCACGGCCCTTCGCGCCAATCATTATGCTACGTGCATCTTTACCAATCGCACTAGCTTGGAAATCTGCTAAATCCTGATCAGATTTGATCTCACCAAGCGCCTTTTGTGCAGCATTAATCTTATCAATATCTGCCGGAGAAGCATTTTTCTTGGCAGTTTCTAAAGTTTGGTTCTGTTCAGCAATTTGCTTTGCAAGCGCATCTTCTTTAATAGCAGCCGCCTTAGCCTGCACACTGTTACCTTCAGCCAAAGCTTGCATATTGCCAACTTCAGCCACGGCACTCAACTTACCATCTACAACACTCACCTGCAGCGGCCCAGCTCCCTGCGCAATTGCACCTGTACCAGTGGTGCCAGGCCCACCTATTGCCGATGGCTGTTCAGCTGTTCCAGCAGCCATGTCTGCTGGAAGTGGCTTACCTTCAATAGCTTCTTGGGCTGTTTTTCCATCCTTTTCATAACGAGCCTGCTCAGATACTGCATCTGGGGCCTCAATCAGTGAGTCTGGAGCTCCAACTGGTGCATCCCTGCCTTCAATAGCCTCTTGGGCACTGATACCGCCGACACCATAACGGGACTGAGTCGAACGCGCACCAGGCGCAGCAAACATATCGCCAGGAGAGACAGTCCAAACATCACCGTCCTCATTAAGGGAGTAAGAATTTGTACCGTCACTGTAACTACCCTTAGCAATCAATTCATTAGCCTGCAAAGCTGTCAAACCATATTTATCCATTGCATGTTTGCGTGCAAGGTCTGCTCTGGGGTCAAACAGTCTATTCCGCTGTTCTTCAGTAAGTCCCTCAGGAATATTACTGTCACTAACATCCTCACTTTGGCCACCAGGCCCTTTCTTATCATCAGTCGTACTCTCCAGTACTCCCTTAGCCCCATCGAGCATTGCATTGGAAATTCCAAGCTTATTAGCAGCCTTCCGCGCTGAGTTCGCCATGGATCCATATCCAAGTGCAGCAGCAGCACCTCCAGTAGCCACCGTAGTCGCAGCTGCAAGCGCAGTAAGGGTTGCAGCCATACCTTGGTCAGCAAGCTGCTTCGCAGCGCCATCAAGAGCTGTAAAGCGGCCAAGAATTGCAGCCGGGTCTCCAAGTTTGAAGAGTAAGAAGAACGTCATACCAACAAGGTTCGCATAAAGCCCAGCCATAGCAATGATGATTAAGCTCTGCATAACCCTGCTCTCTTCAGTGCCACTAACATCAATAAATCGATAAATCATCATCCCAAGGTTATTCATGATAATGAGTGTAACCGGAACGAATTTTAGGATGAAAGCCCCCATGACAACGACACTAAGCACGCCAATCGCCATACTCGGTACAAATAAGCCTGCCATGAACAAGAACGGCGTGAGAACAATCAACGCCAGCATCGCGATATCAACAAGAATAGATAAGAAGTAGATTAACGCCTGAGAAAAAGGTCCAATAAAGGCAGAACCAATATTGGCAATCCAACTTCCTAAGAACTTGGCAACTCCGCCTCCAAGCCATGTGAGGCCCTCACTGCCAACAACCTCAGGTGTCTTTGAAGCTTCTGCAGCGGCATTCTCATCACTATTTTGAACAGCAGGTTTCGCAGCCGCCGTACTTTCTTCCATTTTTTTCAAAATAATAGTGAGAAGTAATGCATGGCGATCTTTTTCTGACCCCATATTAATACTGGGATTATTTCTAGCCTCGGTAAATCTCCCATTAATAACTCGAAGATAATCGTTAACACGCTTATTTAATTCGAAGTTAGCGTTATTATTAGCCTCATCTTCAGTGACGTTTGTCAAATGAGTACGCTCCAGCACTTCTGGCACATTTGCATGCCCTTCTCCACCTTTAAGCAAAGCTGCAAAATTAGCAAAATTTTTAGCTTTACCGCCCTCCTCTCCATAAGCTGAGTCAATAATAGAATCGATAAGTTTTTTACCCTCAGCTACACAATCATAAGTTCCCCTGGCTTCACCTTGCTGAGGAGCCGAAGGAGCAGGTGCATTACTAACAGCATTATAGCTAATCACACCAATTGGCATATTTGCTAAACTCTGATCCGACGTGCTACCTCCAAAGAGATCATAAATCGCCTTAAGCTGAACATCATATATGTCATCTGCATAAGAGGAGCTTCTGAGGCTCATATATGCTCCTTGCTGAGTATTAGGATTCGAATTGATGGGAATGGGGGCATTTGCGCACTCATCAGGTCTTGCACCAGCTCCAATGTTACCGGATGTCATATCGACATTTGACCCAAAATTACTAACCTCTCCTTGATAGCACTTTCTTGCATCTGCAGGCGATGGATTCTCAAAACTAGTACTTGTAAAGTTTTGAGCACCTTTCCATGTAAAAAAGAATCCAGGAAGTAGAGCATCCGCACCATTAGAAACTCTGAAGAAACCAGCTTCATCAATTTTTTCTAATGCTGCATCAACTGTCATGCACGAACTAGATGAACTACAACCAACAATTATGGGAAGATGCTGCCCTTCATATAGAGCAGAATAAATTTTTTCTAAGCCTTTCTGGTATGCATCTTTCGCCTCAGGCTCCCAATTCTGAGCCTGAAAATCTGCATCACCATAAAAGACTCCTATGTCAGGTGGCCCACTATTTGTCATATCACCTGCATAAAACTGATCCAAATCTTGGATAAGCTTACCTGCCGTCAGAATAGGGGTAGACGATGCTGGAGATGTAGCTGCTGATGAAGCAGCAGCAGCTACAGGAGTTACACTACCAGTGTAGATTTTAGCAAGCCTGTCAAAGCCAAGCGCCTCACATTGAGCTTTGAATTTAGGAATTTGAACATTAGCAATATCCTCAGTAAATACAAGCTCTTCAGCATTACCTAAATTTTCCTCACCCTCAATACGCTGCATAAGTCCATCCCAACCAACGGAACGAAACACATCAGAAAACATCAATTGAACCGTCGACGCCGCATGAATAGCGGCAAGCTGTGGAGTAAATCCACATCGAGCAGCATTATCACCCGTGCAATCAGAAACCTCTTCAGCTCCCATCCCGGTCAAACCACCACCCAAAGCCTCCTTAGCCACAGGGTAAAATAGCAACTTACTTCCATAGGGTGCAAAAACAGTAATAATAACAACCAACAACCACGGTGCAATGATAATTGCCTTGCGATACTTAGCATTAAATACAATAAGCAACGCCCCTACTAAACAACCTGTTAAGGCAAAAAAGTTTAGCGCCGCTAGATTTCCACCACCACTGATTGCCCCAAACATGGACATCTGGAAATTAAACGCATTGATCAACAAGTTACGCTGAACAATATCAGGGCTTAAATATGGAAATGTACCAGGAGTCTCGGTAACAGTGGATATTAAGTACTGCGCCCACCCAACATTAGCAAACACCACCATAACCACCACAAGCCCCAACAGGCCCGGCAAACGGGGAATAGCACGTCGTATGCAGCTCAACATAATGTAAGTATGGGTGCCAGCCAGTGTTATATCAAGCCTACAGCCCGCAACTTCACCACAATCCATCACACGGTCTGGCAAATCGGCACCACCCACACTTCCCACAGATAAAAGGGCCCGCAGGGCCCAATCTAACTTCTAACATCTATCGTCTAATCACTAAAACTGGCGGAGCGGGGGGGATTCGAACCCCCGATACGGATTTTGTCCGTATGACGATTTAGCAAACCGTTGCCTTCAGCCACTCGGCCACCGCTCCAGCGGGCGCAACTTGCCGTTATCTGCCCCGGCTGTCAATCCATTAACCGCTTCCTGCGCAAAAATTACCCTCAAATTGGCAAAATCCATACAGCCCAAATACTTACATAAATGTCACACATATTCATCCTACTCCAGCTCACCCACTTTACATCCCCCTCGCCTCGCTTCCAAACTCCAGTATCTAAACAAGAAAGGATCCCCCATGACTACCTCCCTACGCACCTTTGCTCTTCGCTCTTTGGCGCTCACAGCTCTCGGTGCCCTCACTGTACCCGCTGCTAATGCTGTGGATGTCAAACTCTACGGTACAGTTAACAAAGCCTTTATGGTCTATGATGACGGCCAGGACACGGAATCCACCATCGTGGACAACAACAACGAATCCACGCGCCTGGGTATCGGTGGCGAGCAAAAGCTGGATAACGGCCTGACCGCCTCCGCCCTGCTGGAAATGAACTACAACTCCAACCCGAGCAACTCACAAACCCAGAACACCGCATCTGGTCAAGCCAACACCCCCACCAACACCAGCGCCAACCTCTCCGAGCGTATCGCCCGCGTCGGCCTGTCAAACGAATACGGTGCTATCTTCATCGGCCAACAGGATGTAGCCACCGACGACGCCTACAGCCATGACCTCGCTGCAGCAACCAGCGTCCTTAACGCCAACGTAGCCTCCTTTGGCGGCGGTCTGGTCTTCCACAACGATGCTGGCAACCCCATCAGCCTCGGCGGAACCAACCTGACTCCCGGCGCCTTTGCCCAGAACAACGATGGCTCGCTCTCTGCAACCGACAGCATCCGCTTCAACTCTGCCACCTTCAATGGTTTCAATGGTAGCCTGAGCGCCAGCCAGGGCGGCACCATGGATGCCACTATCCGCTACGCCGCAACCTACGGGGACCTCAGCGTTGACTCCGCTCTCGGTCACAGCTTCATCAATAACAACGCCACAACCGCTACAAACGAAGTCGTCGGCGCAACCACCGGTTCCGTATCCGTCAAACACAGCTCCGGCCTCGCAGGTACCGTTGCCTACACCGCCCAGGACCTCGACAACGCCACCGCCAACGTGGACGAAGCCGAAGGCATGTACGGCAAAGTCGGCTACTCCTTCAGCAATATGCCGCTGGGCATCGCTGCTGAATACGGCCAGTTCAAAAACCCCATCGCCGTCGCTCAGGACCAAACCATGGACGTTTACGGCCTTGGCGCAGAATACGACCTCGGCCACGGCGTCACCACCGGCGCCCTGTACCGCAACATGAGCGCGGACGTCGACGGCCTCTCCAACATTGAAGACATCAACATCTTCACCGTTGCCATGCGCGTTAAGTTCTAACAACTTACACGCGTGCTACCGAAGGGCGGCTCTGGCCGCCCTTTTTTGCAGCTACAGCCTATCTTTGGGGGCTCTAGCCTGCTAAGTATGAAGAATGTCTATTCTCAAACGCCTCGCAGCCCTTGCCGATATCTCCAAGCTTCCCAACAACCCATACCCACCATCCAACCTGCGCGCCTATATTTTCCACTTTGCCCGTCAGCAGTGGAAAATCATCAGCATTCTGTTTGTCTTCAACGGTATCGCCGCCACTGGCCTCGCCATCGCACCATTTTTCCTAAAGGAAATGATCGACGTCATCAACGCCGCCCCCAACCCGGCGGAAGCGTGGCCAGAACTCATGGCCCCCCTCACCGCTTATGTTATAATTGCCCTTGTCCTGCGTATGGCCGCTAACATCATTTATAACGGCGTCAACTCAACGCTATTCACCAGCACCTACACCCACGCCGTCCGCCGCCAGATGCACTGGTACGTCCTGCGCCACTCCCTTACCTATTTCCAGAACGACTTCGCCGGCCGCATCGCCAGTAAAGTGTTCGACGCCGGCTCCGCCCAACGGGACGTCGTCCTCATCCTCACCGGCTCCCTCTGGTGGGTCACGGTCAGCATTATCGTGTCCGCCGTCAGCTTTGCTACGTCAAGTTTCTGGTTGTTAGCACCCCTACTCCTATGGCTGGTAGCCTACAGCATTATTCTGCCGCACTACATCCCGCGCATCCGCCAACGCTCCATGTCGTTCTCGGACATGCGCTCGCTCTCAATGGGCCGCACGGTGGACGCCTACACCAACATCCAAACCGTCAAACTCTTCGCCAATAACGAAGCCGAGGACACCTCCATCGTCAACTCGCTAGTGAAGGCCCGGGACCACCACGTCGCCATGCACATCACCATCTTCCGCATGAAAGCGTGGGCGGACCTCAACAACACCCTCTTCATGGGCGCAACCCTCGGCCTCGCCTTATGGCTCTGGACCCATGGCCAAATCACCGCGGGCGGCGTCGCCATGGTCATTCCCATCGCCGTCATGCTCACCAACCAGGCGGGCTGGATAGCCGGCGAACTCACCAACTTCTTTGAACAACTCGGCACTGCCGAAGAAACCATGCAGGTCCTCGTCCAACCGCATACGCTGCAGGACACCTCCGACGCCAAACAGCTCACTCTCACCAGCCCCAGCATCACCTTTAAAAACGTCACGTTCCGCTACCACCCGAACGGAGACGCCGTGCTGGAAAACCTCAACCTCACCATCCCCGCAGGCCAAAAGGTCGGCCTCATCGGTCAGTCCGGCGCAGGTAAAAGCACGCTGGTCAACCTGCTGCTGCGGTTCTATGAGGTCAATGAAGGTGAAATCCTCCTCGACGGCCAGAACATCAAATCCGTCACCCAAAACAGCCTCCGCGCCAGTATCGGGATGGTCACGCAGGACACCTCCCTCCTCCACCGCTCCATCCGCGCCAACATCGCCTACGGTAACCACGGAGCATCGGACGAAGACATCGAAAAAGCCGCCAAACTCGCCCACGCCCACGACTTCATCCTGACCCTCTCCGACAAAGACGGCAACGTGGGCTATAAATCCCGTGTCGGCGAACGCGGGGTGAAACTCTCCGGCGGCCAGCGCCAGCGTATCGCCATCGCCCGCCTCATCCTGAAAAACGCCCCTATCCTGATTATGGACGAAGCCACCGCCGCGCTGGATAGCGAAGTCGAGCACGCCATTCAGGAAAATCTCACCACCCTCATGGAAGGCCGCACCATCATCGCCATCACCCACCACCTGAGTACGATTTCGCAACTGGACAGGCTGATTGTGCTGGATCAAGGCAAAATCATCGAGGACGGCACTCACACCGAGCTCCTCGCCAAGGGCGGCGCCTACGCACGCCTCTGGTCACGGCAGTCAGGGGGTTTCCTGCCGGAATAACCGGCACCCTGCCCGCATCAAATCGGCTTCTGGCTTAATAATGAGCGACATTTGCGCAACTTAACAGCACGCAAGTAAGCACCCATTCTTTCCAAGCAATCACACGCCTGCTAGTCTACGCACAATATGCCTAAGTGGCATTATCGTACATTATACCCGGAGCATAAAGATCAATGCGTTACCCGTCTTTTCTTAAAGCTGTAGTTGCAGGTTCTTTTGCTTGGGGCTTTGCGTGGCTCCCCCTCCCCGCCCATGCCGCGCCGGAATGGGCTCCCATGGCCACCATTTCCGGCACTTCGTCACTCGTAACCAACAGCCTCTGCTACACGGACGGTACGGACATCGTCTGTAACGGCACAGCCGGTCTTGCGGGGAGCTTATCCGGAGATTCTATCACATCAGGTTCTCTAACCGTCCGCGCCAACAGCACCACCTCGATTGTGAGCCTCAGCACCGCAGGTACTACATGGGGTTACCTCGGTAATGCCGCGTCTTATCTTCCGCGGTTGAACACCCTCATGGTCAGCGGCACGAATATTTCAGTAACTGCACTGACAGTGAATGGTATTAATATAACTGGCACTCCTCCAGTTATTTCTGGCACCACTACAATGGTCACAAACTGGCCGGACGCCCTTATTTGTTCTAACACCACAGCAAGCTGGGGAACTCGTATCCTTTACCTGGCCGCAGCTCCAGCCGCTACAGGCCTTTATTTCTACGCGGATACTGGCTACGGCGCAGCGGATCTCTTTGTCGCATTTAATGCAGACGGCAGCTACAATGCTGCCAACCAAGGCGGAGCCATGAACAACACCGGTGGCTGTTACAATAAATCAATTACAACTCTCTATACGGAAGGTCTCGCCTTTAATTTCATCGGCAACAGCGGCTCCGGCGGAGGCTCAGGCACTAGCATAACAGACCGCATCACCTCATCTACCACCTCCGCAGTCATCGCCAACCAAACTGGCGGGACTGTCAGCTTCACCCTCGGCAGCACGGCGGGCGCGGCCTACCTCCACCCGTCACTAGGCCTCGTTGCCCCCGGCGTTTCCACCACAGGCGCCATCTCGGGTACATCAGGCTATTTCAGAAACAGGCTAGGCTTGGGCATGGCACCCAACGAAGCCTTGTCAATCAATACATCTGTCAGTGAGGGTATAGGCTTTTACAATAATAGCGGTTACCAATTCGGTATCAACTACAACAGCGGAATGAGCATCAACTCAAATGGTCCTTTCATGCTTTCCCTGTCTCCAGGCGGTTTTAGCGGCACAAGCCAGGCATCTGTGCCTCCCAAATTTTACATTGGAACTGACGGTAGAACTGGACTTGGCACAGATATTCCCTCAGCTACAATCCACGTAAGCGGCTCAGCCCTCACCACCAGTTGGACTGGTATTAACTTCAGCAGTGCACTTAATGTCACGCCCACCGCCCCTCTGGAAGTCTCCGGCACCATTTCCGCCACCGCCCTCATCGTCAACGGTGTCAATATTACTACCAATGGCGGCGGTGCCGGCGGCGCCACGGACCGCATCATCAGCACCTCCGCCAACGTGGTCGCAGGCAACGGAGGCACCATAAGCTTCACCACTGGCGGCGTCTCAGGTACAGCGTATATTGACTCCACCGGCCGCCTCGTCACCCCCGGCATCAGCGTCACAACCCTCAACGGCATCTCCTCCACCCGCGTCAGCGTTGCCTCAACGGACCCCGCCGCCATCCCCGGCTACAACTGCGTGGACGCCACCAACACCGGTATGTACCACCCGGTCGCGGACACCATCGGCTTCAGCACAGCAGGTACCGAACGCCTGCGCATCGACTCCACCGGCAGCGTCGGTATCG
>JAIXZU010000061.1 GCA_027489415.1 Alphaproteobacteria bacterium | reverse complement strand
GCATGAAGCCCAAGGCAAACCCACAGGGATGATCGCTCAGGGTATCATGAACACCACCGGCTTTCTGGCAGGCTACTGGTACCTGTTTTTTGGCGTATTACTCATCGTCACCGTGTTCATCTGGTCACTTAACTCCAGTCCGGCAGGCCGCATTACCCTGCACGGCCTGCAACTCAAAATTCCCGTCTATGGCCGGTTCCTAACGTTCCAAACATACACCCAAATGTTGCTGTATTTCCCATACCTTATCGCCAGCGGCGTTAAACCCAAGCAACTCATTCCCATCATGGAAGGCCTCGCCACAAACTTGGTCCTCAAACGCCGTATCGATCACTTCAACCACGTCATCACCACAGGCGGAACACTAGCCGAAGCCATGACGCGCGCAGGCTTCCCCGAACTCATCGTCACCCCCGTACAAGTCGCGGAAAACTACGCCCCCAGCACAGGTAATGTGAACGACGTCCTTATCGAGGGCATGCAGCACTCCTACACCATTCTGGAACGGATGCTGAACGACACGCACCGCAAATTTATCAGTGTTGCCAGCGGTATCCTCTGGGTGCTCGGCGGGGCGGTAATGATGCTCGACATGCTCTCAATTGTCATGTCGCAGGCGTAAAGGAGGCAGGCCCATGTCACAAGATCCCAACTCCAACCGCACGCCAAACCCCATGGTGGAAAACCTGCGCCAAAAGCTGGTCTCGCGTATGCCCGCAGGCCTTCAAAGCAAGCTGGAAGAACACCTCCCAACTCTCCAGTCCAACGCCAAAGTGGGCCTGGAAGGCGCGCAGGAATTCTTAGGCCCGCTCTGGCAGGAACTCCGCACCATCATGCGCAACACCAGCAAAAAGCTGGCCAAGGCAGGGCCGTCGGCAACGGTGGGCAGCACCTTCCGGCACTTGTGTTTTGTGGGGCTGAACAGGTCGGAATTGCTGATGTCCGGAGAATCCCAATCCGTCTTCAACGACAACTGGCCGGACCTCACCAGCGACAACATCAAGCGCCACACCGCCCTCATGTTCTTCGCACCCCGAGGTCTGGACGGCAAACCCGTCAACCCCTACCTGTTTCTGGTGGGGGAGGGGACGACCGAAGACAGCGACATCGCGGACCCCAACATCGTCTCCCTGGCCGAGCAAACCGTCGGCCCGATGGCGCTCCTGGACCTCTGCCGCATCACACCCGCCACCCCCAACACCGTGAACATGCTGCTGGTCGCGGACACTCTCTTCCACTGGGACGTCAAGGACAACTACGTCCTCCCCACCACAGCCACCAGCTGGGTGAGGGACGTCGAAATGGTGCTCAAATCCTACCCCCGTACCACGCGCGCTCATCTTTACACGCAATGGGATACCGACCTCCTCCCCCCGTCTGACCGCATCACCATCCACTCCCTGCGGGACTTCCCTCTGGACGACGACACATGGCTCAACCAGCCCACCTTCCAGGAACGCTACGGCTCGCACATGATGGTCTTCGGCATCATTGCCGCCAGCCTCACCTACGCGGGGCTCTGGTATCAGGGAAAAACGCTTCAGGACCTCACGGACCAGCTCAGCGTGGTGGAACAGCAAATCCCCCGTGGCGGCCAATTCTCGGACCTCGAACGCGCCATCACCGAACAAGAGAAAATGTGGAGCAAGCGGGACCTCTTCGGCGTCGTGGTGAAGGACACCGCCCGCGCCATCCAGAACTCCGGCCTCAAGGCCACGTCCTTTGAAATCCGCGTCTCGGAACCGGAAAATCCGCCGACAACATATGTCGTGACAATCGACGCCGCCGCGGACGTATACCAAGGTTGGCTCCAGCAGGAACCCATCGCCCGCAGCCTGATTCTCAATTCCGCAGTGCTGGACGCTATCCGCAAACCGCCCACCACAACAGGCTTCAAGCTGGAAGGTCTGGTAAACGCCAACGCACTGGCTCGGGACTTCAAACCCTACGCCTCGCAACTGCGCACCGTACCTGCCGTCAGTGCCACAACGGCCCCAAGCGCAACCGCTTCCGGCCCAGCCCAACCTTTTGTCACCCAGTCGGATGTCCGCACGCTGGAACCCGCCGCTGGTAACCCACAACCGTATCTGAATGAGGGAGGCACGGAATGATACGCTTCGCCGCCGGTCTCGCCATCATCATCTTCTCAGGCATTCTGGGTATCTATAAGTACCTAAGCAATTCTGCGGACTACGAAAGCCGAACCTACGCACTGGAAGACGCTCTCAGCAAGCGGGACGCCGGTAAAAACCTCCAGCAACGTATCCGCGTCATCCGCAAAATCAGCCTGCTGAACGAGGACGCCCAGAAGTTCAATATCGAACGGATGCTGGACATCGGCGCACCGCGGCTGGAATGGAAGTTTGTCGGCCAGCCCACCATCCGTGGTAATAACAAGGCGCTGTTCCGTTACACCTTCCGTGTCACCGGCCCCGCCACGTTTGCCGAAGCTAACGCCCTCATTGCCCGCATGTCGCAACTACCGGGCTTTGTCCCTTACCGCCTCTGCTTTGCCTGTAGCGCGCCGCCACGCGGCACACCGCCGGAACTCAGCATGGTCAACCTCGAAGGCTACGTCTATGCCTACGACTCAGCAACACTGTACTAGGGAAGGGGGCATATCATGACATTCATCCCCACACGCACACAGCTTCCCCTGCTGGTCGCTTTGGCTCTCACACTGCCCTGTGCCCTGTCCTACGCGCAACCCGGCACCACCAGCAAAGCGCAGCGCTTGGAATGGCCCCGTACCTTCTCCGGCCAGCCGGACTTCGCCTTCACGCGGGAAGAGGCCGTCGCCGAGGCCCGCAGTCGCGCCGCGCGGGAAAATTCACCCCTGCCGCTGGCCCCGTCAATTCAGCAATTGTTGAACGACGATACGCCGCTGGACCCTCTCCGTCTCAGCGCCGAAAGTATCTCGGAAGATGCCTCCGCCGCCGAGGATCCCTCCTCAACCGAACCGACGGACGAAACCACCGTCGTCAACGGCGGCCAAACACTGATGGAACGGCTCATGGCCCAATCGCTGGACCTCCCAACCGTCAGCACCACCGTCGCGCCGGACCTCACCGAATTCAAAAGCCAGCTCTCCGCCACCATCAGCAACACCATCGCTAACTGGCAGCCACAGGCCGGTCGCTATAACTTCCAGGGCGTGGTCAGCGGCATGGTGCTGCAGGCAATCGTCACCTCGCCGGTCAAATACGCCGTCATCAACCAGCAACGCTATCTGGAAGGCGAAACCTTCCGCATAACAGTGCCACTCGCCGTGCCGGACGACGTCATCGACTCCGCCCTCAAAGCCCGTCTTCCAGTCTCTGGAACGCTTCCACCACCCCTCATGGCCAGCTACGAACAAGCTTATACGGACATCAAATCAGGCTTCGACAATCTCCGCACCCGTAACCCGGATGTCGGCCAGCAAACCCTCGTTCTGCCTGTCCGCATAACGGGTATCACCGGCCGTCAGGTGCAGCTGGATGTGAACGGCGACCCCTACACGCTCACCATCCGCTTCGCCTATTAAGGGGAGGGGCTCATGGCACGGCATCAACTCCTCACTTCCCAAAACGGCGGTTTTTCGCCCTTCATGTTTGGTCTGGTGATGGGGATGAGCATCTTCTCCGCACTCTCCATGCAGTGGGCCAAACAAGCTCTCGCCGAATATGAACAACAGCAGGTTGCCCGCGCCAAGGCCAACGCTGCGGATGTCGCGAAGGGGATGGACTTCGCCATCCTCACCGAAAACAGCCAGTCCTATAGCGAGGACTATAATCTCGAACGCGCCCGCCAATACGCCGGAACCGACGCCCGCACACGCGGCCAGCAGGACTATCTCGTGACGGACCGCGAAGACGAAAAACGCGAAAGCTTCGGTAAAAAAAGCACCACCGTCGCTATTACGGGGTCGGACGACACCCTGCTCCGCAGCCAGATGTTCCGCTCGGACACCTCCGAACAGCTCCTCACCACAAAGACGGGGGACAAACAAGCCGTCGCCTTCTACGACACCGCCACGGCACGGGACCGCCAAGTCCGCACCAGCAACGAACGCATGGAAGTCATGGCCGAACAGCTCTACGCCTTCTATGCCGCCAAAAAACGCTTCCCAACGGAGAGCGAGTTCACAACCCTGCGCGGCACCTTCAGCCTGCGGGATGCCTGGGGCCAGGACTTCACCTACACCCCCACGCCGGATGGTCAAAAAGGGCTATTAAGCTTCACCACTCCTTGGAATTATACCCAGAATCTCAAACTGAACTTGAAAGATGAGACAAATGCGGCAGAATAAAATCATGAACCGCCTAACTTCCCTCCTGAGCACCATCCTGCATTCCAGCCAGTCCGGCGCCATGTTTGGTATGGATGCGCGCATCGCCCTCATCGTCGCCGCCATTCTCACCGCCGCAGGCGGCGTCACCATCATGTCGCGGCTGGAAAGCAGCAAGGTGCAGGCCGCCGAAATGCAGGTGGAAATCCTGAAGGAAGGCATCGCCCGCCACTACACGCAAGTCGGCATCAACCGCCTGCCGGATGGTATCGACGACATCTTCCGCGCCGGAAACGTCACCGACCCCGCCCTGAAGCGGGACCCATGGGGCAACCAGTGGGAATACTCCCACACAACCGCCACGGTCCGGATTGAGGACACTCCCATCACCATGCAGCTCGCCGTCATCTACAGCCGCGGCAAGGACGGTGTCGCCAACTCAGGCCCCATCAACTCGGAGGTGGACTTCAACGAATGGCAAACGCGCGGGGACGACATCGGCACCAAGTTCCTCTCGCGGGATATCGAACTCGCCCGCCTCGGCGAATACCGCGCCCGCGCACAACTGATTATCGACAAACTCGAAGCCATGGAATCCGCCTCGTTCCTCGAGGCCCAGAACACCTGTTCCGCAGGCTCCGAAGTACCGGACTGGTGCACGAACATCGACGGCAAGAACTACACCCTCTTCAACTACTACCCGAAATCGGACGCCGACGACACCACCGGCGTAGTCTACTACTGGGACAAAATCCTGAACAAAAAATCCTACGCCTCAGGCAATCTCTCGGAAATGCAGCAAATGATGATCGACCTCGGCCTCCCCGCCGCCTACGCCCAGGACCCCTGGGGCCGCACCCTCATGTACAGCGCCAACGTCACAACCCGCACGGACCCTCCCTTCTCAGCCTCCCTCTGTTTCTCCAGCGGGGAAAACTGCCTCTCCCGCTCGTCATCGGAATAAAAAAAACGGGGCCTCGGCCCCGTTTCTAATGCCACCTATGCCCGCCGTGGTGCCATCCATGTCTTCCGTGCCACCCTCTGTGGTCCCAGTCACTGCTGCCAAAGCTCACGCTCCAGCTTGGGTAAACCACCGGCTCATAATAAACCGGCTCGGCATAAACCACCTGCTGCACCACTACAGGCTCTGCGTACTGGGTTACCTGAATATCCTCCGCCACAGCCGCCGCCACATTGTCCTGCTCGCTGTTATCCATCTTTTGCCAGCTGCCATCGGGCTGCATGCACGCCGTGCCCCAGCTTTCCTTCACTTTACCCCCAACGGTCACCTTTTGTTGGTACTCACGGCAGTAAGGCGCGTCCTGTGCCTCGGCCGTTCCCGCCAGTACTACTACAGCCGCCACTAATCCGGCCCCAATCATCAACTTATGCATGAACACGTGTCCTTCTTTGGCCCTATAACGTACCTCTTCACAAATTCCCTGCGCCAATTACAAACATGCATTGCCTAAATTTCCATCGTTAAGTATACATGTGCCATCGCAACCGTTTCCTAACCACATGGGGTCATCATGCATATCCTGTTTGTCGGTCAATTCTCGTCTCATCCCTGCATTCCCGCCCTGCAGCAGGTCGGCCACGTGCTGGAATTCGTCCCAACGGGCGCGGATGCCCTCCAGTTCATCCAAGCCTTCCAGCCGGACGCCCTCCTGGTAGCGGACCAATTGCCGGACACCGCACTCCTCGCCTTCATCCGCAAACTGCGTCTGGTCTCCAGCATGCCCTTGCTGGTGATGCACCGCGCAACCCCGCATCCGGAGGACGAAGTTACCCTGCTGAACACCGGTGCGGACGCCTGCCTCTCCAACAAGGCACCATCGGTCGTCTCAGCCATGGTGACCTCAGCCGTCAGGCGTAGCAGCGGGTTTGCAACCTCGGTGCTTCAAGCGGGGGACCTCCACCTCAACCTCAGCAGCCGCCTCGTGGCAGTTCAAGGTCAGGAAGTCCGCATACCACCGCTTCAGTTCAATATCTTGCAATATCTTATGCTTCGTGTCGGTAAACTGATAACTTCCGAGCAGATGACAATCAGCCTCTATGGTTCGTCAACGGATATCAACTGCCGTTCACTCGCCAAGTATATTTGTCAGTTGCGCAAGGAAGTTGTGAGAAAATCAGCCACCACGGATATTAAAACCGTGCATCGTCAAGGGTATGTCCTTCTTACTCATTAACCGGAAAAGACCGTGGCCCCGCCACGGTCTTTTCATTTGCCCTACTCTCGGCCATAGTGGCCCATGCCCAAAATTCTCAACGTCCTCCGCCGCAATTCACCTCTAGCCCCATGGGAAGTCGCCACCGACGTCGCGGACTCCG
>JAIXZU010000129.1 GCA_027489415.1 Alphaproteobacteria bacterium | reverse complement strand
CCTACACCCAAAACGCAACACTCAACACTCAACACCCAACACTTGCTTTATTACCCGGCTCCCGCACCTCAGAACTCCACCGCCACTGGCCCTTATTCCTCCAAACCTACCGCCAACTCCGCACCATCCACCCCGCACTCACCGCGGTCCTCGCCCTGCCCAACCACAAAGCGCTCACTACTTGCCGCAAACTCGCACCATGGACGCCCGCCGACGCCATCACGCATATCTTGGGCGAAGACCGCTTCCCCCATCTCGCCGCCGCCACCGCCGCCCTCAGCAAATCCGGCACGAATAATCTGGAACTCGCCATTTTAGGCGTCCCAAGCGTGGTGGTCTACCGCATGAACCCGCTCACCCACGCCATTCTGCACTATCTCAAACTGGTCAAGGTGCCCTTCATCAGCCTTCCCAACCTCATCCTGCACTACGCAGGCCACCAACCCGCGTACCCCGAATTCGTCCAGAACACGGCCACGGAAACCAACCTCATCGCCACACTCGCACCACTCCTCACCGAATCCCCCGCCCGCCAAACCCAAACAGCAGCCCTCACCACCCTCAACACCCTCCTCAAAACTCCCAACCCACCCGCCGAACAAGCCGCCAAAGTCATATCTAACTATCTGTAATAAATCATCTAACCTCTAACGTCTAACCTCTAACATCTAGAGTTGGCATACTGTATGCATTATATCTCCCAACACAGGAGAGACCATAATGAAATCCGCCCTCAAACCCAACACCACCCGCAAGTGGCCCAACGCCCACGGCATTACCACCTACAGCTTTACGCCCGCCCCGCCGGAGGTCTCCAAACTCCACAAACACATCAGCACGCTCGAAAACCGCATCGAGCAACAGGCGGAACTCATCAGTAAACTGGCCGAAAAAGCGAGCCATGACAGCCTCACCGGCCTCCTCAACCGGCAGGGGATGGAAGCGGCACTCGCGAACGCCGTCACCAATTTCCAACGCTACGGCCACGGCGGCTCGCTCTTGATGCTCGACCTCAACCGCTTCAAATCCGTGAACGACACCTTCGGCCACGCGGCGGGGGATGCCCTCCTGCGCCACGTCGCCCGGGGCCTGCGCGAATGTACGCGGAGTACGGACTCCCTCTGCCGTCTGGGCGGGGACGAATTCATGGTCTTCCTCATGGAAGCCTCGCTCAACCACGCGCTCATCATGGCCCGCCGCCTGCGTATCTGGATGGAGGAAAACCCCCTGAACTACGAAGGCAACATCCTTTCCGCGCGCATCAGCGTCGGCATCGCCACCATGGCGGAATGCCCCGCACTTCCGGGCCTGATAGAACTCGCCGACATTCGCATGTACCGCCTCAAACAAGCCCTCAAGCAAATCTCCCACTAACACCAATTCCGCCAGGCAAAATCAACGCTTTCTTTACAACATTAGCACTCAATGGGACGTAGCCACCAAGTCCGGCATCATTTATGATGCCGTCATTCCGCGGAGCACGGCCCTCAGTCGTCAATGAAGAGGAAATCTTCTCGCCGCGCGCAGGCGGAATCCACGGCCCAAGTTGATGAAGCCACCGTAAGTCGTCTTTCCTAGCTAAACTTGTCCCCAAACCTTGTACCGCAGCGGTTTCTGCCCTATCTTCAAACCATGAGCAAAACCAAGCCCGACCCTCTCCAGCACCTCATGCGCCGCCGCGTCGCGGACGCTGAAATCGGGCAGGAACCCGCCTCCGACTACGACACCCTGCTATCGGACTACAAAGAACTGCAAAGAATGGTGCAGGAGCAAACCGCCCTCATCAACACCCTCCAGCGGGAATCCGGCGCGGACCCCTTAACCGGCCTCGCAAACCACCGCACTTTGGCGGCCGAACTCGAACGCTCCCTCGCCACCGCCCGCCGCTACGGCCGCCGTCATGCCCTCATTTTGCTGAACGTCGCGGACTTCGCCACCCTCTCCACCCAACTGGGGGAGGACGCGACCGACGCTCTGCTGCGCCATCTGTCCTCGCTCATCCGTCAGAACATCCGCCCGACGGACATCGCCGCGCACCCGCGCTTCGGCGAATTCGCCATCATCCTGAACGAACTCCGCGCGGTGGAAAACGCCACCATGCGGGCGGAAGAACTCTGCACCATCGCCTCGCAAACGCCCTGCATGGTCGGCGGCCGCAGCCTGCACGCCATCGTCAATTACGGCCTCTGCGTCTTCACGCAGGACGACGAAGCCGACAGCGTCATGTCCCGCGCCCGCCAATCCCTCGCCACCGTGCAAACCTCCACCCCCAACGCCTAGCCACAAAAAAGGGGAGGGGTGCATAACCCCTCCCTTAATGTTTGGCTTTTTCAAATCGGCGTAAAACCTCTTCGTCCACCACGCTGTCACTCCCGCCAATAAAGTGGTCATGCAGGTATTGGTTTGCAGGCTCCATCATCAGCAGGTAAAGGCCAATGGCTTCCAGCATGGAACGGTCTTTCGGCAGTCGCATCACATCGCTGCGCAGCCGGTAACCCAAATCAAGGGCCACTTCTGTGTCTTCAAACGTCACGGCCATCAGAATGGTGTCATTCTTGGTCCGTATTTCCAGCCTGAAAAGCCCGTCAAAGTCCTGCTTGATGTAAAGGTCAAGGTGGTCATGCTGCACATGAATCTGCTCATGGAATTTCGAGAAATCAGCGCAAATATCGCCACCAATCGCTTGCAGCATCACGCGTAACACGGCGTATGTATTTTCAGGCGTAAAAGTTTGAGATTTCGGTTTCATCGGGTTGCCTCCTAATGATGAAACGGCTAGCACCTCCTGCATACACCCACTCCCCAAACCCCGCAAGCCCTGCTATACAAAGCAATAGTAATACCAAGGGAAGGGGGCACCATGACACAAACCAGCGCAGCCATCAGCGTCATGTCCAGCGGGGTACTGACGGACGCGGACCTCACCCACCTCTTCGCCAGCAAGCACCTGTCCAGCGCCACACCACTCGTGGAAGGCCAGATCCAACCCGCGAGTTTGGACCTCCGCCTCGGCACCAAAGCCTACCGCATTCAAGCCGGCTTCCTCCCCGGCACGTCCCGTAAAGTGATGGACTGCCTCCCGGACCTCTGCATGACGGAACTGGACCTCACCCAACCCCAACTCTTCGAACGCGGCGCCGTCTACCTCGTGCCCTTGCAGGAAGCCCTCGCACTCCCCGCGCACATCATGGGCGCCGCCAGCCCCAAATCCAGCACGGGGCGCCTCGACATCTTCGTGCGCCTGCTAACGGACAACGCCGCGACGTACGACACCGTCGCTCCCGGCTACACCGGCCAACTCTACGTCGAAATCTCACCCTTAACCTTCCCCATCATCATCCGCGCCGGAGACCGCCTCAACCAGCTCCGCCTCCGCCAAGGGGATGTCCGCGTGAGCGACGCAGACCTCCACCTCCTCCACACCCAAGTCCCACTGCTGCGCCAGCATGAAAAAGCGCAAATGGAGCAGGGGCTCTGGATAAGTATCGACCTCCACGGCACCCAAACCAACAGCACCGGCGCCAATCCAGTTGTCGGCTACAAGGCCCGCCACCACACCCAACCGATAGACCTCGCCCGCATCGGCGGCTACAACTGGGCCAACTTCTGGGAACCCATCACCCGCGCCAACTCCAAACCTCTTATTCTGTACCCTGAAGAATTCTACATCTTCGCCTCCTCCGAAGGCATCTGCGTCCCGCCCAGCCACGCGGCGGAACTGGTGGCGTACGATACCCGCGTCGGCGAAATCCGCGTCCACTACGCCGGCTTCTTCGACCCCGGCTTCGGCTACAACTCTCCTAACTCAACACCCAACACCCAACACTCAACACTCGAAAACGGAACCACTGCTGTCTTGGAAGTCCGCGCCCACGACGTCCCCTGCGTCCTCGAACACGGCCAACCCATAGGCCGCTTCCTGTACGAAAAGCTGCTCCAAACCCCCACCCGCACCTACGGCTCGGAAATCGGCTCCAACTACGCCAACCAAGGCCTCAAACTCGCCAAACAATTCAAAATGGATAACTAAAGATGAAGCAACAAGCGCTGAAAACTCTCCAGTCGCTTGTTCTCACGCCACTCTCTCGGGAAACCGTGCCTTGCGGTCAGGTTTGCCCACTTTGGGGTAGGGGCCCCAAATGGAGCAAACCTCCGACCAGGCACCACCCTTACCTCTCTCCAGCACTTCCCAT
>JAIXZU010000159.1 GCA_027489415.1 Alphaproteobacteria bacterium | reverse complement strand
ATGAAGCATGGTTGGGTCTTTATTTTTTTATTGTTTGAATCAAATAAACCCTATTTGGCGAATGGGTTGCAACCTTAAATCCAGTCGTTATTGTTCAAACGATATATGGGCGTGGTAATCATGTAACATCTCGATATGTATGACAAATATACCAAAAAGGAGGCCCGAGGGCCTCCTTTGAGATATTAAGTAGTAAACTACTTAACGATGGTAGCAACCACGCCAGCACCAACGGTACGGCCGCCTTCGCGAACTGCGAAGCGAACACCTTGGTCCATAGCGATCGGAGCGATCAGCTCAACTTCCATGGCGATGTTGTCGCCGGGCATAACCATTTCAACGCCTTCGGGCAGCTTGATGCTACCGGTAACGTCGGTGGTACGGAAGTAGAACTGCGGGCGGTAGCCGGAGAAGAACGGGGTGTGACGGCCGCCTTCTTCTTTGCTCAGCACATAAACTTCAGATTTGAAGTTGGTGTGCGGAGTGATGGAACCGGGCTTGGCAAGCACTTGACCGCGCTCGACATCTTCACGCTTGATACCGCGGAGGAGCAGAGCGACGTTGTCGCCAGCTTGACCTTGATCCAGCAGTTTGCGGAACATTTCGACACCGGTGCAGGCAGTCTTGGTGGTGGGACGGAGACCGACGATTTCGATTTCTTCGCCAACCTTGACGATACCGCGCTCGATACGGCCGGTTACAACAGTACCGCGGCCGGTGATGGTGAAGACGTCTTCAACAGGCATCAGGAACGGCTTGTCGAGTTCGCGCTCGGCTTGCGGGATCCAGGTGTCGATGGCTTCCATGAGCTTCTTCATGGATTCGGAACCCAGGGGACCTTCTTGGCCTTCGAGAGCCTTGAGGGCGGAGCCTTGGATGATCGGGGTGTTGTCGCCGTCGAAGTCGTACTTGGACAGGAGTTCACGGATTTCCATTTCAACGAGCTCGAGGAGGTCTTGGTCAGCGATGTCGCACTTGTTCAGGTAGACAACCAGACGGGGAACACCAACCTGACGGGCGAGCAGGATGTGCTCACGGGTTTGGGGCATCGGGCCGTCGGTGGCGGCTACAACGAGAACTGCACCGTCCATTTGAGCGGCACCGGTAATCATGTTCTTGACGTAGTCGGCGTGTCCGGGGCAGTCAAGGTGCGCGTAGTGGCGGTTGGCGGATTCGTACTCAACGTGGGCGGTGTTAATGGTAATACCGCGGGCTTTTTCTTCAGGGGCGGAGTCGATTTGGTCGTAGCCCTTGAATTCGCCGAAATATTTGGTAAGCGCAGCCGTCAGCGTGGTTTTGCCATGGTCAACGTGACCGATGGTACCAATGTTGCAGTGCGGCTTGTTGCGTTGGAAAGTAGACTTTGCCATTGCTATATGCCTTTGTTTGGTTTGAGTTTTCATGTGTGCCACGCATGATAAGCCTCTCGCTGCGGCAGGCGGGTTGTAGCACATTTGGGGGGTTTTGCAATACTTTCATGCGGGTGATGTTGGGTGTTTAGGGGTGGTGAATGGATGGCTTTTGGTGGCTTTGGAATGAAATTTTTGGCTGTGGCGGCTGATTTTTACTTTCCACGAATGGTAAATGTAAGGAAAGTAGAGGGAAAGTGATTGTTCAGGGCGTTTTTTCACCATGACAAACAAGCCCGCCTTGAGGGGCGGGCTTGTTCTGGGGGGGGGCGTTATCAGGTCGGCATGCTGTTGCGGTAGGCTAAGCGGCGGAGCGAGACGCAGGCCGGACTGATGAACACGATGTAGGTGACGAGGAGCACATTGCCGCCGTTTTGGAGGACAGCGCGCATGGCGGGGTCGTCCATCATCATTCCGGTGCCGAAGACCAGGGTATTGAGAGCCTGTGCGAGGCAGAGGGCCCACCAGGCGAAGTTCTGTTCCGCGACGCCCAGTTTGCCCCGAAACACGACCGCATTGACCAGCCAGCTGTAGAACAGGATGGCCCACAGGGTGAGCAGCGGGCCCACGATGACGGCAGAAAGCGAGGCCTGCGGATACACCACGTTCACCTGAGTGGCCATGGCAGCGTAGGCGGTGAGCATGGCTGCGATGGTGAGTCGGCGGTGCGGGGGCACCAGATACTTGTACATGACCACCGTGTTGGCGATGGCGATGGCAATGAGGACGACGGGGTGGCCGAACAGGAATTGGAAGACTGTATTGAAGGTTTCCATGGTTAGGGCTTTCTGGACGGAGCCGATAAGAGGGCGGGAGATATAAACTACTTTATGTATACAACAAATTGGTGGAAAGTCAAGGGGTGGGGGGATAAATAAAGGGTAATGAAAGCACCAAGCCCGCCTTTAGGGGGCGGGCTTGGTGTGCTAGGCGCGAGAAGGGCGATTGGCATGACTACGCAACAGGTAGATGCTGAGCGGTGGCATGACGAAGATGAAGAATGCATGGCAGAGAGTGCGCGCTGCGTGAGGTTCCGTGCCATAGATGCCCCAGACAAAGGCTGACAGTACCAGCGAATAGATGCAGGTGAGGTGCCAGCTGAGGACGTATTCGTCCGGCGTGAGGGTATTGTTGAAGACAACAAAATTGCCGAGGCTGGCCAAGAGTATATTGCTGAGCATCCAGATGCTTAAGCCGAGGACTGCTTCCCACTGGGGGGCGGCCAGGTTTTCCGGCATCATCATGATGTTTGCGAGGATGGACATGCTGAACAGCGCCAGAAGGCTGAGTTTGTAACGCGAGAGGCTAGCGTAAACACTGACCAGCAGCAGGCCGAAGATTGCTGTGAACGCAATGACGTAGGGGTTGAAGAGAAAAGCGTGTATCAGAAGAGCGATGAGGTCCATGTGATGGGCTTTCTGGCAGGGGGCCGATAAGAGGGCGGGAGATGACTATAGATTATGTATACATATGATGAGGTGAATAGTCAACGGGTAGGGGGATAAATAAAGGGGAATGAAAGCACCAAGCCCGCCTTTAGGGGGCGGGCTTGGGTAGGGCGGTGGGGAAGGTTATTGGGATGTGGGAGCGCCGAAGGTATCCGGGCGTTTCCACTGACGATAGGCGATGACGGCGAGGGGAGGGACCACCATGATAGCGATGATATCCGCGAGCCGAAGCCAGGTTGCGTAGGGGGCAGTTGCGGCTTCATGGCCCCACAAGAATGTGGAATAGAGCACCATGTAGACGCTGACTGGCAGCCATGAGACGAGTTGCTCTTCGCGGGTAAGGCTTGTGCGGAAGACCAGCAGATTTGCCAGCCATGCGTAGCAGAAGATGCTGAACAGTTGAATGCCCCTGTTCAGAATGGTTACCTCCAGGACGACGTCCGGGAGGTTGATGTTGGAGTTGACCACGAGAAAGAGCAGAGTTGTTACCCAGCAGAGTGCCCATGAGAGAGGTTTGGGGCAGTTGGTCATGTTCCAAGGGATTGCAACGAGACCAATGACGGCGCTGACAAGTAATAACGGGCCGTAGAAAAGACTATTGTAAACCACATTGATGATTTCCAGCATGGTGGTGGCTTTCCGGCGATGCCGTAAGAGGGCGGAAGATGATTGCAGCTTAATGTATGTATTTAATTCTGATGTGTCAATTACTTAAAAGCACCAAGCCCGCCTTTAGGGGGCGGGCTTGGGTACTTATGCGTTATCAGGTTTCGGTGGGGCCGAGGTGGTGGCGGTTCCATTTGCGGAAGGCCAGAATAGACAGCGGCGGGATGATGAAGATGAAGGTGATGTCCAGAATCATCGAGCTGAGAGTGGCGGGCTGCTTGGTGTTTTCCGTGTTCCAGACGAACGTTGAGAAGACCAGCATGTAGGCGCAGAGTGGGAGCCAGCTGAAGAGTTGCTCCAGATCGGTGAGTTTCCTGCGGTAAACGAGCAGATTGCTGAGCCATGCATAGCCGAAGAAGCTGGCCATCATGAGGTAGGTGAGAAGCAAAATCGCGAACATGTTCGCTTCCGGCAGCACTTCCAGTACGTTGGCGACGATTGTGATGTAGGTCATCAGGAAACATGCGGCCCATGTGACCTTGTGTTCCATTGTGAAGAAGATGCCGAAGAATACCATTACGCCTGCAAAGGCGGCGGGATAGATTATCCAGCTCGTCATGAGGAATGCGTGGAGCGTGGTGAAGAGGTCCAGCATTGTGAGGGCTTTCTGGCCGAGGGCCGTAAGAGGGCAGTAGATAATTTCAAAATATGTATACGACATATTTGTGACGGATGCAAGTTCATGGTTAGCGAGGAGTAGGGACCCAAAAGGGACAAGCCCGCCTTTGGGGCGGGCTTGCTGCTTTCAGGGGTCAAGCGCTTACCTTAGGTTTTTTCCAATTGCGGAATACGAGAACCGTTAAGGGAGGGAGGACCATGATGAAGGTGATATCAGCGAGACGCAGCAAGCTTTGATGGTTGTTTACAACAGTGTCGTTTCCCCAGATGAATAAGGAATAGAACACCATGT
>JAIXZU010000024.1 GCA_027489415.1 Alphaproteobacteria bacterium | reverse complement strand
TGCGGATTGAATAAGTAAAGCTGGGAGCCGTTTTTGGCTGCTTTGATGGGGTTATTATAGCTTATTTTGGGGCATTTGTCAAGTTTTGCGTTTTGTATAAGCTATTGATATTATTTTGTTTTTTGGGTTTTTGGGGGTGGTAAATGGGGGGACAGTGCGTGGGCTGTGTTTGGTAAAGTTGGCTGTAGAGGCGGTTTTTTGGTTACCATGGATGGTGAATGTAAGGAAGGTGGCGGGGTAGTGGATGGAAAGTGACTGAGTGATTGGGTGATTGGGTGATTGAGTGGGTTGGCGAGGTGCCAGTTTCTTTTTTTCGCCGTTCGTGGATGCCGGCCTTCGCCGGCATGGAGGCGTGGGGAGGACTGGGGCTCCGAGAGAGGTTAGCGGGTGGCGTCGGAGAGCCAGTCCTTAAGGGTGGGGACGGCGGCGTCCGGCCAGCTCATGAGGGAGGGCCACATGGCGACTTTGCCTTCGGTGACCATGGCGGCGTAGATTTTCTGGTTGGTGGGGTCCGCAATCAAAAGGCTTTTTTGCATGTTGCAGCGGGGCTGGAGGCAGCCCGTGGCCATGAGCAGGCCGCTTTGCGGCAGGGCGACGGCTTCCGCCTTGCTGTTGAACTGGACGTGCCAGATGGCGTAGTCCGCACCCAGCATTTTACGGGCCGCGGCGTCGATACCTTCATAGGCGAGAAGGTCTTCCGACGTCGTTTTCAATGTTTGGGAAATGGTGGCGGGCACCGGCCACGGTGTGGTTGGCTGGAGCTGACTGGTGAGCGGGACTTCCGTAGACGACGGCTGGCTGCCGGTGAGAATATTGGTGAGTGAGACGGCCATGGTTTCCAGCGATGGCAGGACGGCTTCCGGCTGCGGTGCGGCTGCGGCCGCAGTGGCTGCTGGAGTGGCTGCCGGTGTGGTGGCCGGTGCCTGAGCATTCACATCCCACGTGGCGAGAGCGACGGCAGAGGCGGTGCAGAGCCCAACTGTGAAGAGAACGGTGTAAGTGCGTGCTGTACGGCTGGGATGCGGAACCATTGGAACTTATGCGACCTTGAAATGCTGGTTGATAAAGGAGCGGATGAAGGGGATTTGCGACTGCATGTCCCGACTGATTGTCGTGCTGGCAAACGGTGCCGGGGCGGTGAAGGCGAAGCGGTTTTCGAGCCGCGAGGCGATGCCCTTGTAGAGCTCCACATGATTTGTGAGTTGGATGGGCACAACTTTGGACGTGGCGGGGATGCCCGCGATGGTGGAGAACGCGGAGAGGCTGCGGCTGAGCACGGAGCAGAGGTACTGGGCTTCCGATTTGCTGGTGATGAAGAGGTCCGCCATCATCAGATAGTCGTCCATTTCCCGCAGTGTGATGGGCGTGATGCGGGTAAGAACGTTGTGGAGCCAGCCTTCGCGGTAGCACTTACCGAGCTTTTGCAGTTTGGCGAGGTTGATGTTCCATTCGTCATAGGCGGCGGCATTGGTGCGGATACCGGCGGCGAGGTCGAGACTCCGGGCGACAAGGCTGGTGTAAACCTTGGGGTTTGTGGGGATGGTAGCCTGATACATTTGCGTTGCCATGGGGGGCCCTTGTTTATTGGTTTCCTTATATCATCCCCCATTGTGGGCAAAAAGCGAGATAGTAGCCGTGCGATGCAACATAGGCGTGTGGTGTGGCAATTCAGTGACCAGTGATCAGTTATCAGTGATCAGGACATGCTTGTTTACAGATGTTTATGGCTTTGGTGCTTTTGTAGGATTTGGGTTGGGGGATTTGGGGTTGGTGTGGCAGAAATGTGAACAGTGGGCAGTGAACAGTGGTTGGGCGGAGGGGGTGAGGATGGGGTGCTGGTGAGGTAGGGGCACTTCCCTTTTTGGTGGCAGTGAATACGGGAAGTGCTTGGGATGGGGAGGGGTTGCGCCGGCACGGTGGAAACTTACCAAAAATAAGATTTTTGGAGTTTCCATCCGGCTGGCGCGGTGGCTTCGAGAGAGGGCTGGGAGTGGAGCTAGATTGCCTCCCGGCGGGGGTGGGCCCCGGATAGCTGATGGGGCCCAAGTTTTGTTCCAAAACTTACCCATCTAGCTTCCGGGGTGACGCCCCTTCCCTATGACTTCGGCTATCCTAACCTCATTGGCCTTCCGCTAGACGTATTAGATGGCTTGGACTTCTTGGACTATGTCTGGCATGTGTTGGCGGAGCATGGTTTCCACGCCCGCTTTGAGGGTGGCGGTGCTGGAGGGGCAGCTGGAGCAGGCGCCGTGCATTTCCAAGAACACCACGCCGTTTTCGAAGCCGCGGTAGATGATGTCCCCGCCGTCCTGCGCGACTGCGGGGCGGACTTTTTCGTCCAGCAGTTCGTTGATTTTCGCGACGATTTCGGGGCTGGTGCTGACGTCCCCCACCATCGGTTTATCCGCTGGGGCTTTGCCTTGGAGGACGGGATCCCCGCTCTCGAAGAAGGCTTCTAATGCTGGCGCGAGTTCGGCGTTGATGTCCCCCCAGGCGATTCCCTCTTCGCGCGAGACGGTGAAGAAGTCCGACCCGATAAACACCCCTGTGACGCCGTTGATGGCGAAAATACGGCGCGCCATGGGTGAGCGTGTGGCGGCAGATTCCTTCGTGGGGAAATTGGCGGAGCCGCCGGGGATAAGCATTTTGCCGACCTTGTACTTCAGGGAGTTGGGGTTGGGCGTGCGCTCGGTGCGGATGGTGAGGATGTCTTCCATGGCGAGTGTTTAGTGTTGGGTGTTGAGTGTTGAGTTGCTGCGCATGGGAATTGTTTAGTCCTGTAGTTGGTTTTTGGCAAGCGGCAGATGATTACAAGGTTGAGGTGGCTTTCAGGCGTTGGCGGCGGCGCTGGAGGAAGAAGAACAGGCCGACGAGTGTGGGCGAGAGGGTGAGGTTGATGAGGAGCAGTGCATTTTCCATGGTTTGGATGCGGCGGCGGGCCTCGGCGCGGATATCCCTCAGTTGTTGGCGGAGGGTGAATTCCTCTTCCTGCATTTGGAGGATGGCTTCAGCTGTGGCGTAGGGGTCCGCGCCCTGCTTTTGGGTGACGGCGTGGAGGCGCGTGGCGATTTGGAGTTCGGTAGCTGCTGTGGCTTGAGTGAGGCGGTTGGCCATGGCTTCAATACGCGTGAGGGTGCGCGGGTTGGCGCCCTTGGTGTACAGCTGCGTTAAGGCCCCCTGCCCTGTTAAGTAATGGAGTGTGCCGGTAAGCAAAGCGAGGTTGTTAGGAGCCTGCTGGAGGCTGGTGGGCGTGAGCCAGTTGGTGCTGGCGAAGGCGATTAAATTGGCGGATTTGGTGGCTTCTTCACTGAATGCGCCCGTGGCCATGGCGGCGATGACCTGTGGGCCGGAGGCGGCTGGGAGGTTGCTGTTGGCGAGTTCGGCGGGGGTGCTGCGGTAGGTTTCCAGCGGGACCAAACGGGCCTGCGCCGAGGTGGTGAGGATGGGGGTGAGGACGATGGGGAGTTCCGGCTTGGTGAGTGTGAAGGCCGAGGTTTCCGGCATGAAGACCTTACCGAGGCCGGTGGTGAAAGGCAGCTTGGTGTTGAAGTTTGAGGGGCCCAGTTGCAGCCAGTAGGGGTACGGCATGGCGCCTGCGCCGGATTGGGTAGCGAGGGTGGCGGTGGTGGGGTCCGCAACCAGACTATTCGACTGGAGGTTGAGGCCCCATTCGGGGAGCAGTGTGGTGAATGTTGGGGATTGGGTGTTGGGTGCGGTGGGGTTGCTGAAAAGCATCACGTTGCCGCCGTGGTTGAGGTAGGTGCGGATGGCTGTAAGGGTTGTGGAGGTTAGGGTGGGGTCGTCCTGTACGATCAATACCGCGGTGGTGCTGGCTATGGTGGGGGTTTCCGGTGAGAGGCGCGAGATTTGGAAGGATTCGGAGAGGGATTCCTGCCAGTTGCTGGAGGCGGAGGGGTTGGCGGATAGGATCGCGATTTCCGGCTTGGTGGGGTTGAGGGCGTTGGTGGCGAGGGTGAGGAGGTCGTATTCCAGGGCGGCTTCACGGGCGGGGTTGAGCGATGGAATGACGGCGGTGGTGCCGCTGACCTGTGCGGTGAGGGCGGCGAAGTAGGTGGTGCCGGTTGGGAGCGGTTGCTCGAGAGCCCCTGCTTGGAGGGCGGTGATGGCGGCGGCGGTGGAGGAGTCCGCATTCGAGGTTTTCAGGATGATTTTCTCCGGTGCGAGGGTGCGGAGGCGGAGAAGTTGGTTTTTCAAGCTGTGGGCGTAGGTGTGGGTGCTGGGGGGGACGTCCGGATTGTTCTCGCTCAGGTGCAGTGTGAAGGTGATGGGGGACGGGAGGTTGCGGAAGGCTTCCACGGTGGTTGGGGACGGGGTGTGGAGGGATTCGGCGGTGGTGTCTATTTGTTTAGTGCGGAGGGCTGGGATGAGGCTGAGGGCGAGGAGGAAGACGGCGAGGAGCGTAATGCGGTTTTCGGGGTTTGTGATGCGGAAGTGGGTTTGGGTGGCGGCGAGGGCCAGGAAGGTGAGGCCGAGGAGTTGGAGAATGGTGGCGAGGTTGAGGAGGCCTGTGGTGAAAGGTTGGAAGGCGCCGAGCGGCGTGAGGTGCGTGGTGGTGGGGAGCCAGCTGAGGCCGGGGACGCTGGCGAACCAGCCGGTGACCGTGGGCGTGCCGATAAGAAGTAACAGGAAGCAGGCGGTGAGGCTGGCGAGCAGGCCGCCGACGCCGCTTTTGGCGCGCAGGCAGAGGGCGAGGCTGATGGCGAGCATGGGTGCGGCGAGGAGCAGGCTGCCGAGGAAGCCGGTGGCGATGGGGCCGGTGTCGGGCTCTCCTAAATAATAAAGTGTGGCGATGAGCGGGGTGAAGCCTATGAGCCAGATGGTGATGAGGCCCATGTACACGGAGAAGCGGCTGAAGATGCGCTGGAGCGGCGTGTGCGGGAGCGTGAGGAGGCGTTCGGTGACGCCGCGGCGATTTTCCGAGGCGACCGGCATGGTGAGCGTGGGGATGAGAACCGCCATGACCCACGGCAGGTAGGTGAAGAAGCTGGCAAGGCTGGCGCGGTTATTGGCGATAAGTTGGCCGGAGATGAAGGTGAGCAGGACTGCGGCAACCCAGCCGGACGTAAGGAAAATGCCGGTGGCGGGTGACTGGCGGAGTTGGCTGGTGTGGTGGAGGAGGAGGGCGCGGGAGAGCAACATTATCGTGATTCGTTATTTCGTGATTCGTGATTCGAAAGTGGCTGCGCAGCCTGAACGAAAGTATGTGCTGCTGGCAAAAACCCCCGACGTGGATTCCGCTCCCCCTAAAAGGGGGGCGGAATGACGGCAATCTAAAGATTGCCGGACTTGGTGGCTACGAGCTGGCTGATTTGCCTTTGCGAGATTTGGAAAAATCATTTTGATCCCCAGATAGGCTGATAAATCAGCAAGTCGCACAGAGCAAAAATCACAAATAGCATCATAAAGATAATGAATACTCCTAAGCGAGCCATGAAGAATTCTATATTAGGACTTTCATATTTTTTCTTAAAAAATACGTAGCTATACTTTTTCCACATAGTTTTATTCTCCGGCGCGGTTGGTGGTGAGGACGCGGAAGGCGCGGTGGAGGTCCCCTCCCCCTTGGCGGGCGAGTTCTGTGGGGGTGGTGTCCAGCAGGATGTTGCCGCGGTGGAGGATGAGGATGCGGGTGAGGAGTTGTTCGGCTTCCTCCAGC
>JAIXZU010000131.1 GCA_027489415.1 Alphaproteobacteria bacterium | reverse complement strand
GGCTGGTTGCGGGCTGGGGGTGGCGACGACGGTGAGGCCGTCGGTCAGGGCGATTTTGGCGACGTCCGGCAGGTAGTATTCATTCTGTACGTTGTGGTTGGTGACACGGGCGAGAAGCGTGAACAGCTGCGGGCTGGTGGCAGCGTAGAGGCCGGTGTTGATTTCGGTGATGGCGCGTTCGGCTTCCGTGGCGTCCTTGTGTTCCGTGATTGCCGTGAACTGGCCAGCTGTGTTGCGGCTGATACGGCCGAGGCCTTCGGGATTCGGGACAATGGCCGTGGCGATGGTGAAGACGCTGTTGGATGTGGTGTGGGTTTCATGCAGGCTTTGCAGGGTGGCAGGGGTGACGAGGGGGACGTCTCCGCACAGGAGCAGGACGGTGCCGGTGAAGCCTCTCAGCGCGGTTTCCGCTTGGCGCACGGCGTGGCCGGTGCCGAGTTGTTCGGTTTGGCGGGCGAACTCCGTGCCCGGGAAGTTTTGGGTGGTGTAGGCTTCGACCTCTTCCGCGCCGTAGCCTGTGATGACAATGGTGCGGGCGGGGTTAAGGGCCTTGGCGGCGGTGAGGACGTGGCCGAGCATCGGCATGCCCGCCATGGGGTGGAGGACTTTGGGCAGGGTGGATTTCATGCGCGTGCCTTTGCCGGCGGCGAGGATGAGGACGGCGAGGCTGGTGTTGAGTGTTGGGTGTTGAGTGTTGGGTGTCATGGGTGGTTTTTACCTGATTTGTGACTGTGGGACTAGAGATATTGGCTGAGGGTTGGCCAGAAATACCAGCCGCCGAGAAGCTGGAGCGTGGTGGCGGCGAAGAGGGCGTATTTGAAGCTCTCCTTGCTGGTTTTGTGGGAGAACAGGTAGCGCGCGAGGAACATGCCGGGGGTGGCGCCGAGGAGGGTGAGGAAAATCAGGGTGAATTCCGGTGTGCGCGGCCATTGGTTGGTGGCGGCGAGTTTGTCCTTGCCCATCAGGCCCATGAGGGTGAGGTTGATGGTGACGAGCCAGACCCAGAGGGGCGGGAAGTTCAGTGTGGTGCTGTACATGTACGTGAACAGCGCGGGAATGCCCAAGCCCGGCAGCAGCGACAAGGCGTGCGTGAGCTTGGAGGAGGAATGTTTACGGCGGGCCATGGTGGGGAGGCTAGCGGCTTCGTGGCGGAAAGGCAACGGCGGGGAGGGGATATGGGCGCGGTTTGCAGGCAGGATTGTGACGGCGGCGGGAGGATTGGGCTAGAGTACGCCCATGTATGGTTTTGTTCGGTTTATGGTTTGTGCCGCTGTGATGACGGCGGGCAGCGCTGTGGCGGCGGAAAAGGCGGTTGTTGTGTCGTCATCCGGCGTGGTGAGCGGGACGGCCAGTACGTTGGTTGGGCATGGAACCGTGAGCGTGGCACCGACGGCGGAACAGGCTGAGAAAGCCTTCCAAGACGCGCGGCGCAGCTTCATGGCGGTGGCCAGCGGTGGTGCCGACGACAAGCCGGGTGACGTGGTGCAGGGGCCGGTGGTGGTGGAAGACACCATTGCCGGTGGGAATGTGCAGAACATTGCGCTGGAGGATATCCGGATTGTGCTCGATGTGGATAACGTGACCCTGCGTGACGTGATGGCGAAAATTGTGGGGCAGGCAGCTGACTTCACCGGCCCCTGGACCGTGAAATGGCGCCTGAAGCCCGAAAATATGGACCTGATGAACGAAAAAGTGAACCTGACCGCCGAGGCCGGGTTTGGGGAGTTCTGCAACCTGCTGACCGAGCGTGTGAAAAACATGACCGGCACCCAGCTTTATGTGACCGCCTTTGCCAGCACCCGCGTGCTGCTGGTGGCGGATACGTACTATTAGTGATGAGAAGTTAGAGGTTAGAAGTTAGACATGAAGCTTGCAAGATTCTCCCTGGCAAACACCCTCAAGATGGCGGGGGCGGTGGCGTTGTTGCTGGCAGGTTGTGCCAGCTACGAAGACGAGGTGCGGCCGCCGACAGACCAGGAGTTGCAGGACGCGCGTTCGAACATCAAGCCCAAGAGCGTGTTGCGCGAGGGGGTTTTCCATATGCAGCGCATCCAGACCGGTAGCAGCGTGCTGGTGAAGGATGAGATTCATTTGAAAAAGCCCGACCTGCCGCCGTTTGACGTGGCCTACATTGGCCGCGACCTTGAAGGTGTGGTGCTGGAGCTGGCCAACGCCGCCGGTGAGAGTGTGGTGATACCGCAAGGCATGCGCGGCCAGACCGTGACCGTGGTGCACAGCGGCGCCAACTTCACGCAGATGATGGACTTGGTGCTGAGCAAAGCCGGTTACCACTATAATTATGTGAACGGCGTTTGGTATATTACGCGTTTCCCCGTGCGTAGCTACGTGCTGGAAATTGGCCAGAGCAGCCGCAAGGGCAGCATGGCATCCAAAGCCGAGCTGAACCCCGAGCTGGCGGCAGGTGCCACCACCAACGGCACCAGTGCCGAGCTTGACACCGACTACACCGACACCGTGTGGACCGAAGTGCGTGAGACACTGGCGGAGTTGATTAAGGTTGGTAACAGCAGTGCCGGTGACCGCACGCTGCGTGCGACCGGTGTGGGTGTGAACGGTGAGTTGCTGACGACGGATACATCCGCCACCAATGTGGGGGCCAACGGTTTGCTGCCGCCGCCCGAACAGGATGGCCAAACGGCTGACCGCGGGATGTTCAACAACGGCCTGAACAGCCTTGCCGCGCCGCTGGCCAGTGGCGTGAGCGTGACCGTTGTTGGTGACGGCCAGAGCACCAGCGTGACCAGCCCCGACAGCACCGACCACACCAGCCCCGAGGACAACGGCCAGCCGTGGTTCAAGCTGACCGAAAGTGCCGGTTTGATTACGGTGCGGGCCAGCCCGGAGTCTCATCGCCAGATTGAAGGTTACCTGCAACAGGTGCAGGAAGCGGCCCACCGCCAAGTGGTGGTGGAAGCTCGTATTGTGGCGTTGATTCGTGACAAGACCACCACCCGCGGCGTGGACGTGCAGCTGGATGGAACGGACGTGACCGGCAGTGCGCTGAACAAGCTCGGTTTCTTTGCGGATGCGCGGACCGCGCTTTCCGCCGGTGCCAGCACCGTGCAGGGCGGGTTCTTCACCATGGCCAGCAAGGCCGGTGACATGGCGCTGGTGTTGCAGAGCCTTTCCACCCTTGGTGATGTTTACACCATTTCCACCCCCAGTTTACTGGCGCGGAACAACCAGATTTCCCGCGTGGCGGTGACGCGGCAGCTGGGTTACGCCGAAACCGAGGTGAACCAGAACACCACCAGCAGCGGTGACATTGTGATTGCCAGCCGGCAGGACAAGGCATTGTTCAAGAACAGCGGGACGGTGATGTCCGTCATGCCGTTCATTGGTAAGGGCAGCGTGCAGATGCGCTTCCGCCTTAGCCTTGCGACCAAGGCCGGGGATACGACCATCCAGACCTCCGTTGGGACCAGCACGCCTGTGGTGAACAGTGTGCCGGAGCTGGCCAACAACTTGATTGACCAGGATATGATGCTGGAATACGGCCGGATTTACGCGATTGGTGGATTGATTGAAAACAACACCACCGTGGATAACCAGTATGAGCCGAACCTGAAGCGGATTCCGGGGCTTGGGGAGATCTTCCAGCGTGCGAAAAACCGTGGGCAGGATACGGAGTTCCTTGTGTTGCTTAAAGTATCTAGAGCCTAGCGGCTAGAGGTTAGAGGTTAGACGTTAGAGGTTAGACTTTAGATGGTGGCTGAGCCGGCTCGTTTGCCTTTTGCCAAGACATTTCGGGAGCTTTTGGTTTACCGGAGGGCTTTTGAGGTTTCCATTGACGTGCATGAGCACAGCTTGCTCTTTCCAAAGATAGAGCAATATGGTGGATTGACTGACCAGATGCGGAGGGCCAGCAAGGGAGTATGCCTGACGATTGCCGAAGGGTATGGGAAATCCCGCTATTCCGGTGAATGGAAGCGTTTCTTGCTGATGGCCTTGGGGAGTGCGCAGGAAATGCAGGCTTCCTGTGAATATGTTATACGGCTTGGGTATGCGCCTTCCGATAAGGCGCTTGAGTGGGATGAGGCTTACATTGAAATCGGGAAAATGTTACAAGGTCTTATTCAGAAAATAGGAAAAGAATAATGCTGGTTTTAAAGGTTTTTGCGAAGAAGGGCGAAGCGAGCGCCATGGCGGTGCTGAATGAGCATGTTTTCCCCTGTGTGATTGGGAAAAACGGGGCTGTTCCCGCTGCTGACAAGCGCGAAGGTGACGGCTGCACGCCGCTGGGGCGCTGGATTCTGACAGAAGGCTTCTACCGGCCCGACCGCAAGAAGCCGACGGGGATTTGCAAAGAGAAGCTGAACATCGGGATGGGGTGGTGTGATGACGCCGACGACAAGATGTACAACAAGCTGTGCGATGTGACCCTGAAAGCCAGCCATGAGAAATTGTGGCGCGAGGACAGTGCCTATGACTACCTTGCGGTGATGAACTACAACCTGAGCGGCAAGCGTGCGCCCGATGGTAAGGGCTATGGCAGCGCGATTTTCCTGCATGTGTGGCGGGATGGTGTGGAGCATACCGAAGGCTGTGTGGCGTTGCAGGAGAATGATCTGTTTCTGGCGCTGAGTTTAGGTGTGGATGTGGTGGAAGTTTCTTTGACCTGATGTTGCCACATTCAAGCCCCCCGTGTGGGGGCTTTTTTATGCAGTATATTATGTGTTTTGGGTGAAGGGCGTTTGGGGAAAGATTTTTTGGAGGTCCTGGCAGGTTTTTAGATAATTTTTATGGCTGAAGGGGATGACGAGGAGCGTGTTGCCGCCGGCGATGGTGCCGGCGACGGTGGGGAGGGCGGCGTCGTCCACGTACGTGCCGAGGAGGCGGCCGCTGTCGGGCTTTCCTAGAATAACGATGACGGTGCCGTTGGCGATGATGCGCTCGGCGAGGTGGTTGGCGATGGTGGTGCGGTTGAGGTTGGTGCCGGGGCGATTGATGACCGTGCCCTTGTGCAGGCGGTAGGCGATGGTGCCATCCGGCAGGTGGGTTTTGACGGCGCCGATACGGGCGAGAGCGCGGGAGACGCTGGCTTGGGTGATGACGATGTTGTGTTTGGCGAGTTCGCGCTGGATGTCCTCGTGCGAGCGGCAGATGCGGGTGGTGAGGATGTCTTCGAGAGTGGTGCGGGTGTCCGGCTTGCGGGGGGTGTGCATGGGGTGAATTCCGGTTAGGTTATAAACGTATAATATAGCGTATATATGTACTTGGAAAGTATGTTGCGCGGATAGGGGATTGTGCAGATGGTGCGGCTGGTGTTGGGTGGGGCAGACGAATTTATGAACGTTTCAGCGCCCCCCTAAAGTGGGCAGAAAGGAGGCCGTGATGTGCCTGCATGAAGATAGCCCTGTTCCGATGACCCAGTTGCCGCGTGTGCGTGTGGAAATGTTGCTGACGGACTTGAACGCGATGTATGTGAAGGTTGGCCTTGCCAAGCGCGTGCTGATTGAAGGCGACCCGGACAAGAAAGACCGCCTGCTGCGCGAGTTGCTGACCGAAGTGGGGCGGCAGATGGATGAGGCGAGTGGCGGGTTTCTGGCGGCCCGGAATGTGTGAAGAAGGCTCCCCGGTGGGGAGCCTTTTTGTTAGTCGTTGAGGGGAATGCTGCTGAAATTCGAGCTAAACCACTTGTTGTTGGAGAACAAGAATATAAAGCCCGGGGGCGAAGACTCGCGCTTTACGGCTGTTCGACGGTAGTGGGCCAGAGTATCAAGGAAGTTGCGGATGGAACCATCGTAATGGTTGCCGTCAGCGTCGCTCATTTCCTCGATGTAATAAAGGCGTAACAGGGCTTCGGCGGAAGGATGAATGGCCTCCGTTGTTTCCCACTTGAGATATTGTTGGTCTGTGACGCCCAGAACCGATGCCATGGCCTGGGAGGTTAGGCCGAGTTCTGTGCGCAGGAAGCGGATTTGCTCCGACGTGAAGGGAGTGGGGTTTTTGAAGCTGCACAGGTGATGGCCGAGGGTATTGTGAAGCTCGTGCACGTTGGTGACGGTGAGGCATTCTTCGCCGTCTTCCTTGGTGAGCGTGTAGCCTGATAAGAGGTAAACGTTGGGTAGTCCGCATGCCGTGTAGGGATAGAACATGATGGTTCTCCGGTTAAAGGATGCTTTTGTGTACAATGTATTGGGCGATGGTTCAAGATGGAAAAAGGCTCCCCTTGCGAGGAGCCTTTTTGATGTTTCAGTAGTCGTAGTCGATCCAGTCGATCCGGCGGTAGGTGTTGCAGCCGATGTCGCCGAAGCTGTCTGTGGAGATGCAGACGCGGACGTAGTCCCCGGTGCATTCTTCGTCGATGTACCAGTAGATCTGGCCGTTGCCGTAGAGGTCGTTGTCCTGGAGCATCCTGCGGATGGAGGCCGAGCCGCGTGTGGCGGGTGTGATGCAATACATCGAGGTGTTCGAGAGGTAGAGGCCGGTGCCGTCGGAGTCGTCCCCGAGGATGATGTCCGTTCCGACGACGCTGCCGCGGCCTTCAAAGGCGGCGTGGGCAGGGGCGACGCTGACAAGCAGGGCGATACAGGCGGTGGAGAGGCGCGGGACCTTGCGGGTAAGGCGCGCAAGCAGGGCAGGCTTGGTCATGGGAGTTCTCCTGAGAGAGGGGCGGAAACAGCGAGGTACTTACATCGGGAAGATTATACTCTATTTCAGGTTGTTACAAGATATGGGCGGTATGGAAAAGGCTCCCCGAGGGGAGCCTTTTTTCTGGTGCCGCTGATTAGCGGTTGTAGAATTCCACGACCAGGTTCGGGTTCATTTGCACGGGGTAGGGGACGTCGTCCAGTACCGGCATGCGCACGAAGGTGCCCTTCATTTCAGACGGGCTGAAGGTGAGGTACTCGGGTACCTGGCGGTCCATCTTCTGGACGGCTTCCATCACGTTCGGGATGGATTTGGTCTTTTCGCGGGCTTCGATGACATCTCCGGCTTTGCAGCGGTAGGAACCGATGGTGACAACCTTACCGTTCACCAGAATGTGCTTGTGGCTGATCATCTGGCGGGCGGCAAACATGGTGTTCGCGAGGTTGAGGCGGTAAACGATGGCGGCAAGGCGGGATTCGAGGAGACCAATCAGGTTCTCGGAGGTGTCGCCCTTGCGGCGGACTGCTTCGGCGTAGATGTTGGAGAACTGACGCTCGGAAATACCGCCGTAGTAGGCCTTCATCTTTTGCTTTTCACGCAGCTGGACGCCGTAGTCGGTCATCTTCTTGCGGCGGCCGCCGTGCTGGCCGGGGTTGGTGGGGCGCTTGGACACTGGTGCTTTGGTGCTGCCCCAGAGGTTTTCGCCGAAAATACGGGTTGCTTTGGCCTTAGGCGCGGTGCGCTTTGAGTGGCTCGGCAGGGTGTTGGTGGAGACTTTGGTCATCTCTATCCCATTCATTTAGTTAACATCTGCAACGGTTGGTTGGGCCGCCATCCTCGCACCCTTTTCAGGGCAGGATGTGGGTTGCAGGGGGCTTATGGGGGGAAATTGCGGGGATGTCAACGATTTCAGTGATCAGTGATCAGGGGGTGGGGTCGGGGACGGAAAAGCCCTTCGTCAGGTGAACTGACGAAGGGCTTTATTTCAGCAGGGTTCGGTGTTGGCGATGAGCCATTTCGTGCCCTTTTCGCAGTAGCCTGCCCAGAGACGGGCTTCTTCTGCTTTGCGGGCGTCCATTCGGCTGCGCGTCTGAATAAGGACGCCGGTCATCAGTACGCCCAAGGGGAGGGGGAGTTGTTCCTCGCTGGGGGCGAGGCGTGAAGCGGGCTGGGCCATGGGGTATCCTTTCTCATGGCAGGGTGGGGTTCGGGCTGATAGTATGGGATTTTTTTGGGGAAAAGAAAGCCCTCTCCTGAAAATTCAGGAGAGGGGGAGGCGGATGTCGTAGAGCAGGGCGTTGATGGCCTTGTTCAGGGCCGGTTCGTTGGCGTTGAGGTGCGCGATGTTGGCGTTTTGGGCCTTCAGGAGCGTTTCGTAGCCGAGGCGGAGGTTGCGGATGTTGACGTGGTCCTCCGGCTTCAGGAGCCAGCTGGCGTAGGCGTGGGCGGCTTCCAGCACCGGCACCAGCAGGGTGCGGTGACTGGGATGCGTGGTGGCGACCGGCAGCATAAGCTGCTTGAAGACCAGCCGCTGGCGCAGGCGCCGGTTGGCGTTGACCAGAGTATCCAGCCGCCGCAGCGCCTTGGTGAAGGGGTTGGGCGCGAAGATGTCCTCCTTTTTGTCCGCCGGTACCGGAATGCCGCCGAGGACGGCGGTGCGGATGCGGAAGAACTCCTCCATGGCCTTCCAGACGGGGCTGGTGCGGCTTTTTTTCACGTCCCGATGATAGTAATAGAGATGGGACGTGCTGCGTTCTTCGCGCAGCTGGAGCTGGAGGTCGTTCGGGAACAGGAGCCGGTAGTCCAGCGCTTGTGCCGCTTTGGCGAGGCGCAGGGCCGGGCCGCCGGGCACGGAGCGTTCCCCCGTGGCGTACTTTTGTGCGCGGAGGAGGTGGCGGTTGAGGGAGTCGTAGCGCCCTGCCTTGAGTTCCCCGGCGGGGAAGCGATTGCGGAACTGGATGGTCCAGATGGCAACTTTCAGGTAGCCAAGCTGTTCTTCATAGGGGGTGGTTTCGGGAGTTTTGGCTTGCGTTGGCATGGGGAGACTCCGGGAAAGAGGGAGGGCCGTGAGGCCGATGGGGCGAATTGTATGCAATTATATCGGTTGCGTTGGCGGCTGGCAAGGAGTAATTGTGGTTCAGTTTTCAAAAAGTGGGGTTGAGGGAGCGGAATGGCCAAGAATTTGCCAATGATGCAGGAGATGGGGAAGATTGCGGTGCCGAAGGGGCGCGTGCAGTTCGATTTCCAGAGCAATTACCAGCCCGCCGGTGACCAGCCCAAGGCGATTGATGATTTGGTGCGATTTGTGGAAGAGGGGCGGCGCGATAGTGTGCTGCTGGGTGTGACGGGTAGCGGCAAGACCTTCACCATGGACAACGTGATTGCCAGCACCGGCCGCCCCGCGATTGTGATGGCACACAACAAGACGCTGGCGGCGCAGCTGTATGAGGAGTTCAAGGCGTTCTTCCCCAACAACGCCGTAGAGTACTTTGTGAGTTACTATGACTACTATCAGCCCGAGGCCTATGTGCCGCGCAGTGACACCTACATTGAAAAAACCGCCGAAGTAAACGAGCAGATTGACCGCCTGCGCCACAGTGCCACGCGGGCGCTGCTGGAGCGGCGCGATGTGATTGTGATTGCATCCGTCAGCTGTATTTACGGTATTGGGGAGCGGGAATTCTATGCCGAAATGGTGATACCCGTGGCGGTAGGTGACACCCTGGACCGCGACGCGTTGCTGCGCAAGCTGAGCGATTTGCAGTACGGGCGCAATGATTTGGTGCTGGAGCGCGGGAGTTTCAGGGCCAAGGGCGAGATTGTGGAGGTCTTCCCCAGCCACTTGGAAGACGAGGCGTGGCGCATTGTGCTGTTTGGCGATGATGTGGAGAAGATTATCCGGTTTGACCCGCTGACGGGGGAGAAGCTGGGCGAGATTGAGGAGCTTACGGTTTACCCGAACAGCCACTATGTGACGCCGAAGCCCGCGATGCACAGTGCGATTCAGCGCATTAAAGCCGAGCTGAAAGAGCGCGAGGCCGAGCTGATTGCGCAGGGGAAACTGCTGGAGGAACAGCGGATACGCGAGCGGACCAATTTTGATTTGGAGATGCTGGGGGCGAGTGGGTTCTGTAACGGGATTGAGAACTACAGCCGCCACCTGACCGGACGTGCGCCGGGGGCGCCGCCGGCGACGTTGTTCAGTTACCTGCCTGATGATGCGTTGCTGTTTGTGGATGAAAGCCACGTGACCGTGCCGCAGATTGGCGGGATGAGCCGAGGGGACGCGGTACGGAAGCAGACGCTGGTGAATTATGGTTTCCGGTTGCCCAGTGCGATTGATAACCGCCCGCTGCGCTTTGAGGAGTGGGACCAAGGGCGCCCGCAGACGATTTATGTGAGTGCCACACCCGCGCCGCTGGAATTGAAGCTTGCCGGAGACGCCATTGCCGAGCAGGTGGTGCGCCCGACCGGACTGGTTGACCCGGAAGTGGAGATTCGGCCGGTGGACGGGCAGGTGGATGACTTGTTCGGGGAGATTCAGAAGACCACGGAAGCGGGATACCGCACGCTGGTGACGGTGCTGACCAAGAAGATGGCCGAGCAGCTGACGAGTTACCTGAACGAGAACAACGTGCGCGTGCGCTACCTGCACAGCGACATTGAAACCCTTGAGCGGGCGCAGATTGTGCGCGACCTGCGGCTGGGGGCGTTTGACGTGCTGGTGGGAATTAACTTGCTGCGTGAGGGTTTGGATATTCCGGAAGTGGCGCTGGTGGCGATTCTGGATGCTGATAAAGAGGGCTTTTTGCGCAGTGCGACGAGCCTGATTCAGACCGTGGGACGTGCGGCGCGGAACGTGCACGGGCGCGCGTTGCTGTATGCGGATGTGATGACGAACAGCATCAATGTGATGTTGAACGAGTGCAACCGCCGCCGTGTGAAGCAGCTTGAGAGCAATGCCGAGACCGGCATGGTGCCGACCAGCACCGTGCGTGCCGTGAGTGAGGGCATTGTGGGAGCAGGCAAGGCTGAAGATGTGCTTCAGGCCAGCCGTAAAGCGGCGCGTGATGCGCTGAAGCTGGGGATTGCCGACCTGCCGAAAGAGATTGAGCAGTTGCGCAAGGTGATGTTCAAGGCGGCGGCTGATTTGGACTTTGAGCAGGCGGCGGCGCTGAGGGATAGGTTGCGGGAGCTGGAGGCGTTGGAGCTTAAGATGGGTGGGATGGTTTCTGAGGCGGTGAGTCACTAGCGTATTAGGGGCGCGGGCTAAAACGGCGCCCCAGCACTTTTTGGCGGGTCTTAAATACTTCCAGTGTATTAGGCGACCCGCCAAAAAGCACTGGGATCACCGTTTATAGCCTCGCGCTGGCGGTGGGGAGAGAGACGTTGCTTCGCGACGTGTGTATCTTGCGAACCCTCAAGAACTGGGATTGTCGATTCTTGGGAGAGACGTCGCTTCGCGACGTGTTTTTTTGTTTTTAGGGGCGGTTGAGGTGGGTTTTGTAGGCGGGGAGGAGGGCCGGGTTTTGTTCCTCTTTGTAGAGGATGTGGTTTTCGATGACGAGGACGTCGAGGTCCGAGCCCATGAAGCTGCGGAAGGCGTCTTCCGGCGTGTTGACGATGGGCTGGCTGTTGGTGGCGAAGACGGTGTTGGCCAGTACGTGGCAGCCGGTTTTGTGGCCGAATTCCTTGAGTAGGGCGTGGAAGCGGCGGTTGGTTTCGGCGTGGACTGTGTGGATGCGGGCGGTGTAGTCCACGTGCGTGACCGCCGGAATGGTGCTGCGGACGACTTCGACTTTTTCCGCGGCGGTGAGGGCCTGCTGGCGCGGTGTCATTTTCTTCAAGAGCTTTTTATGGATGCCGGCGACGAGGAGCATGTAGGGAGAGTCGGTGTCGGTGTCGAACCACTGGGCGACGTTTTCGCGCGAGACCGAGGCGGCGAGGGGGCGCAGCGAGAGGCGGGAGCGGGTTTTGAGGCCCATGGTTTTCTGCATGTCCGGATTGCGGGGGTCCCCGAGTATCGAGCGGGCGCCGAGGGCGCGGTCCCCGAATTCCATACGGCCTTGGAACCAGCCGACGATTTTGCCTTCGGCGAGGGCGGTGGCGGCGCGGTCCAGCAGTTCTTCCTCGGTTTTGATGGGGCGGTAGATGGCGCCGATTTTGTCGAAGACACGGGCGACTTGGCGGCTGGTGAAGTGGGGGCCGAGGAAGGCGCCCTGCATGAGGTCTCCGGTCTTCGGTTTGGGGGAGAGGGGCTGTTGCAGGTGGTGGTGCCATGCGCAGAGGGCGGCACCGATGGCGCCGCCGGAGTCGTCTGCGGCCGGTTGGATCCAGACATTCTGGAAGCCGCCTTCCTTCAGAATTTTGCTGTTGGCGACGCGGTTGAAGGCCACTTCACCGGCGAGACAGAGGTTGGGAATATCCGGAAACTCCCGCGCGAGGCTGCGGGTGATGCGCAGGATGATTTCTTCCAGCACCATCTGGATGCTGGCGGCGAGGTCCATCTCCCGCTGGGTGGCGTCCGTCCCCTGTTTGATGGCTGCGCCGCCGAAGAGTTTGTCGAAGCGGGTGCTGGTGATGGCGGGGCCGGGGGTGAAGTCGAAGTAGTCCATGTTCAGGCGGAAGGAGCCGTCCGGCTTGACGTGGACGAGGTGCTGGCGGATGAGGTCCGCGTAGGTTGGTTTGCCGTAGGCGGCGAGGCCCATGAGTTTGTATTCGTCCCCCACCTTGAAGCCCAGATAGCTGGTGAAGGCGCTGTAGAGCAGGCCGAGGCTGTGCGGGAAGCTGATTTCGCGGATGATTTCGAGATTGTCCGGCGTGCCGATGGCGACAGTGGTGGTGGCCCATTCGCCGATACCATCCAGCACCAGAACAACGGCTTTTTCATAGGGCGATGGGTAGAAGGCGCTGGCCGCGTGGGACAGGTGGTGCTGGGCAAAGAGCAGCTTGGCACGGGAAAAGCCCGGTGAGAGCTTGGTGAGTTGTTGCAGAACAAGCTGGTTTTGGAGGAATTTCTCGTTCAGCCAGCCGGTAGTGGTGTGCAGGAAGGATTCCAGACCACGCGGGGCGAGGGCTTTGTAGGTTTCCAGCACGCGGGCGAACTTGAGGAGGGGTTTGTCGTAGAAGGTGACGAAGGTGACGTCGTCGAGCGTGATGCCTGCGTCTTCCAGGCACCAGGCGATGGCGTTGTTGGGGAAGCTTGCGTCGTGGCGGATGCGGGTGAAGCGTTCTTCTTGCGCAGCTGCGATGATGTGGCCGTCCTTGAGGAGTGCGGCCGCGGAGTCATGGTAAAAGGCGGATATTCCCAGAATATAGGTGGCGGTAGAGTGCTGAGCCATGCGACTAGGACGACCGTTGCATGCTGGAGGCTGGGTGGGGGGGCTTCCAATACGATGTGGCTTGCGGCAGGAAGCGCAGGTTGAGGGGATCCTTCCCCCTGGCCTGCATGATGAGCCCTGACGGCATGATATAGAACAGCCACCAGAATGTAATAAGCGTTTGGCAGAGGACCACACTGCCGACGACCCAGCCGTGCCGGATAGGTGTGAAGCTAACGGGAGACCACAAGAGTAACAGCAGGGCCAAAGCCGCGAACATGAGCGGCAACGGATTGGGCGTGGCTGTGAAGTGAATGAGTGGGACATTCGCGAGAGCCAACAGAACGACACAGGTGCTGCCGAACACGATGTTGGATTCCGGCTGCGTGTGACGTGCGCCGGGATAGGTTAGGAACGTTGATTTTATAACCCCCATGGCCAAACTTATGCGGGTGGTGGGGATATGCGTCAAGTACACACTTTGTGTTCCGGTGATTTTATGCGCCGCTTCGCTTATGTTTTACAAAGAGGTAGGCCGTAATTGTGGAAGTTAGTCGTGGGTTATCCACAGGACGTGGCGTTGAGTGGGATATTTGAGCAACAGGGGGGTTGAAATGTGTGATAAATTGCATTAAGTTTATGAAATATATGAATTGTGTGGGGTGTTTAAAAATGTGGCAACACCGCCGGACGTGGCTGCGGGCTTGGAAGAGGAGGGGGGAGGAGGGAAGATGTCCCAAGAGTTATCCACAGATTTTGGGATAAGTATGGAAACTGTAAGAAATGTAGTGATTTAACGAAGCGTAACGCTGCTGAGGCTGCGAAAGATTGGCATCCGCAGCCGGTTATGGCAGGTTGGACGCCGATGACAGACACGATAACGGACGGAATTGAGCTGATACGGGGGCGGTTGAAGACGATTTCGACCTCCCCCGGGGTTTACCGTATGCTGAATGCCCGTGGTGACGTGCTGTATGTGGGCAAGGCGCGCAACCTGAAGGCACGGCTGACCAGTTACACCCAGCCTGAGCGGATGGTGGTGCGGATACGGAAAATGGTGTTTGAAACCCGCGACCTTGTGGTGGTGGAAACCCGCACCGAAACCGATGCGTTGCTGCTGGAAGCCAACCTGATACGGAGCTTGAAGCCGAAGTATAATATCATCTTCCGTGATGATGCCAGTTACGTGAGTGTGCTGATTACCGACGGCGAGGTGCCGTTGATTAAAAGCCACCGTGGGGCGCGGAAGGCCAAAGGCGATTACTTCGGGCCCTACCCCAGTGCTGGTGCTGTTTACCAGACCCTTGATTTGATGGAACGGGCCTTCCGGCTGCGCACCTGCCCGGACACGATTTACCGGCACCGGACACGGCCGTGTTTGAAGTATGACATCAAGCGTTGCAGCGGGCCGTGTGTGGGCAAGATTTCCCCCGAAGATTACAAGCGCACCGTGCGCGAGGCGAAGCAGTTCATGCGTGGAGAGCGGACGGTTGTTTTGAAGGAATTGCAGGTGCAGATGGAGGAGGCGTCCTCACATATGGAATACGAGCGGGCGGCGGCAGTGCGGGACCGGATTAAGGCGTTAAGTGCGGTAAGTGCCGGTGGAAGCGCGCTGAGCCACGCTTTGGCGGAGGCGGATGTGTTTGCGGTGGTGTGTGAGGGGAGTAAGCTTGGGATTCAGGCGTTCCATTACCGGAACGGGCAGCATGTGGGGAACCAGATGTACTACCCCAAATATGAAATGGGTGAGGGCGACGGGCCGATTGATGTGGCCGAGGCGCTGCGGGTGTTTCTGGCGCTGCATTACACGCAGCGGACGGCGATGCCTTTCATTTACTGCAATATTCTGCCCGCCGAGAGCGAGATGCTGGCGGAGGCGCTGGGGACAACGGCTGGCCGGAAGGTGCGGATTGAAGTACCGGCGCGGGGCGACAAACGTGACGTGGTGCTTCAGGCGGAAAAGAACGCCACCAACGCGCTGCACCGCAAGACCGTGGAGAATGATGGCTGGGCCAAGCAGATGACGGCGTTTGGCACCATGCTGGGGTTGGTGCGGCCGATTGCACTGCTGGAATGCTATGATATTTCGAATATCTCCGGAAAATTCCCCGTAGCCAGTTGCGTGGTGGCGGGGCCGGAAGGGATGATTAAGGCGCGCTACCGGCGTTACCATATTAAAACCAAGAGCACCCCTGACGATTACGCGATGTTGCGCGAGGTGCTGACGCGGCGCGTGACGCGGGGGATGAAGGAGATAGGCACCAGGAACCAAGGAACCGAGGAACCAGCGGATGAGGCGGATGGTGAGCGGTTGGGGAGTTTGCCGGATGTGTTGCTGGTGGATGGTGGAAAAGGGCAGCTTAACGTGCTGGTGAGTGTGGTGCGTGAGTTGGGGTTGCTGGGGCAGCCGGAATGCCCCGCGCTGGTGGGGATTGCGAAGGGCGAGGAGCGGGACAAGGGGCTGGAGACTATCTGGTTGGCCGAGGTGGATGCCCATGGTGACGTGGCGCTGAAAGAGCTGCCGATAACGTACGGGACGGACTTGATTTTCATGCTGCAGCGCGTGCGTGATGAGGCGCACCGTTTTGCGATTACCTTCCACCGCGAAAGCCGTGGGAAAGCGCTGGCGGTGAGCCGGTTGGACGGGATACCCGGAATTGGGCCGAGCAAGAAAAAGGCGCTGCTGCTGCACTTTGGCAGTGTGGAGGGGGTAAGGGGGGCTAGTGTGGAGGCGCTTTCTAAGGTTAAGGGGATCGGGCAAGAACTTGGGCAAATAATCTATGATTATTTTCAAAGTTCTTAGCCCTCATTTAGGCGCGGGCTAAAACGGCCCCCGGATAAGTTTTGGCGGGTCTGAAATACTTCCAGTGTATTAGGCGACCCGCCAAAACATTACCCGGATGACCGTTTATAGCCTCGCGCGTGCAGCCCTGAGATTCCGCCTGCGGCGGTTGGCGCTTTGCGGGTTATGGCCTTCGGCCATACGGTGCGCCAAAAGGAATGCTGCGCATGGTATTTTATGAGGGGGTTGCGGAATGGGGAGAGGGGGCCTATTTTAGAGGGGTGGAAAGGCATTGGGCCTTTTCCTTTTTTGCGGGAGACCTCTTTGATGGGTGACTCGAATAAACAGGCGTCTTTAGCTTCCCGGGCTTGGGGAGCATCGCAGTCCGGCAATCCGGACGTTCATTCCTCTCTGACGAGGGACAAGCCGAATATCGGCGAACGGGCTTTGGTTTCCGGCTATTTTGGGGCTGGTTCCAGCCTTGAACAGCTGGCCAAGCTGGCCCGGGAAAGCTGATTTCCGGTGACGGTGGCGGAATGGGGTAACCCTTTCCGCCACCGTTTTTTTATGGATGCCATTTGTTCCGTAGGTGGTTACATGAATGTTACCTAGGATGCTGAAATTGTGCGCTTTTGGAGGTTTTATTTGCTTGCTTTGAGGGGCGGGATAAGGTTTGATTTGGGCAAGTTGACAATAACAGAGGGGAAACTTCCATGATGACGAAAACGCTTTTGATGACCGGTTTGCTGGTGGCTGCCGGAATGGCCAGTGTTGGCTTTGCTGCCGATGCCAAGCCCGCCGCGCCCGCTTACGCCGGCCCCGTGCTGGACTACAAAACCGCAGTTGCCGGTACCTACGTTCTGGACCAGACCCATGCGGGTATTACGTGGCGTGTTGACCACCTTGGTTTCAGCAGCTTTATCGGCCGCTTTGAGGAAATGAGTGGCACCGCGACCGTGAACCCTGCCGACCTGAGCAAGAGCGGTGTGGTGATGACGATTAAGGCCGAAAGCGCCGACACTAATGTTGATGCCCTTGATGAAAAGCTTGAAAAAGCTGACTTTTTTGATGCTGATAAGTACCCGAGCATCACTTTCACCAGCACCAAGATTGAAGTGACTGGCAAGAACGCCCAAGGCAAGGATACCGGTAAGCTGCACGGGATGCTCAGCCTGAAAGGCGTGACCAAGCCCGTGGTGATGGATGTGGTGTTCAATGGACATGGTGAGAGCCCGTTCGGTGGCGGCCCGCGCATTGGTTTTGACGGGACACTGACCATTAAGCGCAGTGACTTTGGTATGGGTGTGATGGTGCCGATGGTTGGTGATGAAGTGGCAGTGCAGTTTGCTGTTGAGTTCACGAAAAAATAGGAGGGGCACGGTCTGAAACGGCCCCTGAGCACTTTTTGGCGAACCTGAAATACTCCTTATGTATTCGGCGGTTCGCCAAAAAGCACTCAGGAACCATTTCAGCCGCGTGCTGGCGGCGTTCTGAGAGACGTCGCTGCGCGCCGTTTTATAAGGCCCTTTCGGGCCTTTTTTGGTGTTTGTGTTAGGTGAGGGGAGGGATTCTGCTTTTGATGGTGTGGATAAGGGCGGGGGGGAGTTCGCGTTTGTTCATTTTCTTGTCCGCCGTGCTGCTGAGATAGAGGATGGCGGCGGCGGCGAGGTCCTCCGCCGTGCTTGCTGGGGCGAGGGCGGTGGTGTGGAGGGTGGGGGATTGGAGGGCCCAGGCGATGGGCGTGTCGCACATGCTCAGGCACTTGCTGAGGCGGATTTTGACGGGGTATTCTTTCAGTAATTCAGTAAGTTGAGTGGCTAAGAGTTCCGACTGGGGGTTGGTGGGTTTGGTGCCGGTGGTGGGGTCCTTGACCATTCCACATGTGGAACAGATGGTGAGGGTGGCGTCGGGGGTGTTCATGGGGGCGTTATAGCATAAAAAATGTTCCCCGCCACGAATGGCGGGGAACATGAGTTGCTAGCTGATTTTCAGCTGGCGGGCGTAAGGCTGGGGCCTGTTGCGCGCGGCTGCCACAGCGATGCTGGCGACCGCAGCGGCCAGCAAGGTGAGGAACAGGCCGGTCTGGAAGACCAGCGGCGGGAGTTCCGTGCGCGACCAGTCCGGACGGACGTCGTCCGTGGTGCTGAAGGGCGTGCTGCTGTAGTAGCAGGTGCCCATCAGGCCGAACATGGCGTTGTTGACCTTGGTGTAGAGCGCGTTGATGTCAGGGTCCGCCGGATGGGCGTTGCGCAGACGTTCAAGGAGCTCGTAGCCGCCACGCAGGTAAGCGTGGGTGGGCAGGTGCCACGGGTTGGCATCGGAGTTCAGGACATCCCCCGGGGCATAGCCCCAGAGTGCGTTACGGTAGGTGTTACGCGTGAAGGCGAAGACGTCGTTGAACTCGTTGCGTTCCTTGCCCTGCCAGTCCTGGTTGTTGGTCGCCTTGTGGGCGGCCGCCATGATTTCCGGGAAGTGCTGGAAGAGCGGTTCGACCTGAGCGTGCTTGAGCGGTGCGAGAGGCAGACCATTTGCGGTCGTGACCTCGGCAGAGCTATGAGCGGATGCAAAGGCGGTGCCGGTGATGCCGAGCAAAACCATGCAGGCTGCGAGGCAGGCGATGATGAAGCGCATGGCTTCCTCCTGTAGTGAGAGTGCGGATGGGAAAGGTTAAATTTTGTTTCTTGGTTATGCCATGTTTAGCATATGGTGGGGGTATGACAAGTTCCTGCGGGCCTGAAACGGGTATCATCCAGCTGATTGTGTGCCTTAATTGTGACCGCGAGGTGGGCCGCATGCATACGCCGGAGGCGATGGGGCGGGCGTGGTTCAAGGAGCTGAAGGCCAAGCTGGACAACGACAACGTGGTGGTGACGGGTGTGAACTGCCTTGGTGGCTGCGACTGCCTAACGGGCGGTGGGGCGGCTGCGGGATGTTGTAGCGTGGGGCTGATGGGCGAAGGGCGGTTTAGTTATGTGATGAACCAGTTTGAGCCTGAAAAAGACGAGCTTAAACTTCTGGAATTATTGAGACGGTACGGGCTGCGCGAGGATGGTAAACTTTCCTGCGGGGACGTGCCGGAGCTTGTGCCGCACATTGCAACGCGGTTGCCGCCACTTAAGTAAGATATTGATTAGTTTTGGGTTAATTGGATGAAGGATAGCTGGCGGCCGGCGTTGGCTTTGTCCCGGCGGTAGGAGTGGAATGTTTCAGATTCGGAATAAGTGCAGTTGGGGAGGGTGTGGATGTGGATGTCCAGCACGCCTTCCGCCATGGCTTGGGCGCGGATGATGCCTTTGAGGTCCATCTGGACGTGGCTTTCGTCCTTTCCCGAGCTGAAGAAACGCTGGGGATTGGGGACTGTGAAGTAGTCCATAAACGTGGTTTCGACTTCGAAATTCGGTTGGCTGAGGGAGGGGCCGAGGGCGAGGTGGAGGTCCTCCGGTGATTGGGAGTAATCGTGGCAGAGGGTTTGAATGGCGATGGTGAGCAGGTTTTGCTGCGTGCTGCGCCAGCCTAAGTGCACGGCGGCGACGGCGTGGGGGGAGGAGATGAGGACGGGGGTGCAGTCCGCCGTTTTGACGGCGAGCCAGAGGCCGGGTTGGTCCGTGAAGATCGCGTCGCAGTCCTCGTACATTCCAGCGGTTTCGGCGTAGACGATGCGGTTGCCGTGGACCTGATGCATATGCGCGATAGGGCCGAGGCGTTCAGTAGCCGCGCCAATGGACGTGCCCGCACGGGTGCCGAAGATGTGTTCGCAGTGGGGCATAGGTTTTTTGGCGGTTAGATAACCGGCAGGGGGTAGTTTCATGGGCGACGCCGAGTAAAACATTGCACTTTGAACAGCGTGCCCATTTGTGTGGGGTGAAGCAAGCGGTGGAGCACGGTATCCGTGTGGGGGTGTGGCGCTTGTGCAAGGGCCAGCGAAGCGAGGCCGTGGTTCAGGAGGAATGGGGCGAGGTGCTCCACTGGAAGGGCTTCGAGATGGGGGTGGGATTCGGCTAACGCATTGGTGACGTTGTGGAAATTGACGTGGGTAGTGAGGTCGGTTTCCCCCGGCAGGTGGAAGACGCTGACTTTCTGGTGGTGGTGGAGGGCTTGGAGAGTGTCCCCCGTCGGGCCTTCGGTGGTGGCGCCGTAGTCCAGGAACACGGCTGCTAGCAAGGATTGCGGGAGGCTTTGGAGCCAGGTACGCATTTGGGGGGAGTGCTCGGTAATACGAGTGTTGAGTGTTGGGTGTTGGGTGTTGAGTTGGTCGGTGAAGTTGAGTTCATCTGCTTCGTTTATGGTGATGGTGCGGGGTTGGATGCGGCCGTCGGCTTGGATTATCTGGCTGTGGGGGAAGGCGTCGAGGAGTTCGTTGGCTATCAGGATGATGGGTGTTGAGTGTTGAGTGTTGGGTGTTGAGTGCCATTCGGTTTGGGGGAAGGGGGCGAGGGTTTGTTTTTGGAGAGTGGTGAGGTGGGGCGAGGTTTCGATGAGGAGGGGTTGGGCGGCGCTGTAGCATTGAGGATGGGCGGTTTGTAGGTGCTGTAAAAGGCTGTGCATGAGCGTGCCGCGGCCGGGGCCGCATTCCATGAGGGTAAAGGGTGTTGGTTGGCCGTGGGCTTGCCATTGGCGGGCCACCCAGTTGGCTAGGGTGGCGCCGAAGAGGGGGGTGAGTTCGGGGGCGGTGGTGAAGTCTCTTGGTGGGGTAGTGGAGAAGTTGTAACCGTTTGTATAATAGCCGTATTCTGGGTGGTAGAGGCATTTTTCCATGTATTCCTCCACCGTGATGGGGCCGGTGGCCTTGATTTGGGCGCGGAGGAGGGCGGCGAGCGGGGTTGTCATTGCGTTATAGTTATCAGAAGTTAGAGGTTAGAGGTTAGATTTTTTCGTCCCCATTGTTTTCTTACTTGGAATTATTTTATTGGGTTTTGTTATAATTGTTGCGTATGTGGAATTTTGAGGGCTGGTGAATGCGTGGTGAGTAATGGTAAGTGAATTTTTGATTTTGGCTGTGAGGGCCGTTTTTTGTTTACCATGATGGGAAAATGTAAGGAAAGTGGGTGGTAAGCGGATAGGCGAGGGGCCTTTGGGTTGAGTTTCGGGGCGGTTGGGGGTAGGGTGGGGGCCTGTTTGATGAGACATCCGACGTTTTTTCTCTGAGGGGAGGATTTGTATGACAATTTTGATGGAGAGCCCTGCGCAGCGGTTTTACCGCGAGATGGCGGAACGGGCGGTACGATTTGCACCTTACCGCGCACTGCGCCGGATTGACCCGGATATGCCGCCGGATTCGTTTTTTGAGCGGCGACGGCCCGCGCTTTTTCATGAACCCGGTAAGGCGATTGAGCAGTTGCTGGCCGAGGAGATGGCGTATTTCGATGTGCCTTTGGAGGGAGCCCCGTAGGGCTCCTTTTTTTGCGTTTTGTGTTGAGTGTTGGGTATTAACTTGTGTTTTTAGGGGTTTGCGTATACTTTTGGGGTGGTTGATTTTGACCGTGGGAGACATCTGATGACACAGCTTATGCTTTCGCCCTTCGATTTGGCGGATATTGAAACTGAACGACTGGAAGACCTGCAACGGCAGCAGCTGGCCGCGGCCAAGGCGGCTGAAGAGGAACTCCGGCGCCGCGACCAGTATGCCCGCTGGCTGCAAGGGCTGGAAGAGTTCGGGGCCGAAGTGACCCGGCTGGTGAAGGCCGAGCGCGCCAAGAAGAAGGACCAGCGCAACGAGATGGTGAAGTTTCAGGTGATGAAGCTGGGCCGGTTTCTGGCGCAGCTTCAGGTAACGCCAGGCCTTGACCGCGTGGTGACGCTGTTGCAGCGGAAGTTGAAGGTGGAGATCAGCTTCTACGAAGTGCCCACCACGGGAACTGGTTGGGCTGAGAGTGAAGGCTACGTTCAGGCGATTGTGCGGCTGAAGCGG